>CAIYFP010000128.1 GCA_903925515.1 uncultured Verrucomicrobiota bacterium | reverse complement strand
GGACACGGACGCGTTGGGGGAGCGCTGGCGAGACGGCGGTGGGCGTGGCGTGCATTTCAACGGCGAGGGCCTCAGGGAGCACGGGCGCTTGTGGGCGACGCGGTTGGTGACCTGGTTGAAGACGTTGACCGCGTCCGGGTCGGGCGGCGCGGCGGGGGCGAACGGGGTGTTTGTTCCCGCGCCGGGCTGGCCCGCGCTGAAGGCGGGGCGCGTGGAGACGTTCATGGCGGGCGGGCGCCCGGCGTTCGCGTTCCTTCCAACGGGCGAGTCGAAGACAAGGCGTGAGCTGCCGTGGGTCTTTTATGCGCCCACGCTGGGAGGCGTGCCGGACGAGGCGGAGCGCTGGATGCACGAGCAGTTCCTTGCGGCTGGCGTGGCGGTGGCCGGGGTGGACGTGGGCGAGGCGTATGGGAGTCCGGCGGCGCACGCGGCGCAGGAGGCGTTGTACCGGGAGGCGCGGCGAAGGTTTGGATTCCGAAGCAAGGCCTGCGTGCTAGGACGCAGCCGGGGTGGCTTGATCGTGTCGAGCTGGGCTGCCTCGCATCCTTCGCGCGTCCTGGGTGTGGCGGGCATCTATCCGGTTTTCGACGTGCGCAGCTATCCGGGCGTGGAGCGCGCGGCGGGTTCCTACGGCATGTCACCCGAGGGATTGGCGGCGCGCTTGGGATCGCTGAACCCGGTGGGCAAGGCGGGCGCGTTGGCGCGGGCAGGCATCCCGGCGCTGCTCGTTCACGGAGACCACGACGCGGTCGTGCCCATGGAGCCCAACTCGGGCGCGTTCGTGCAGGGGTACGTGGAGGCGGGCAGGGGAGATCTCGCCCGGCTCATCCTGCTGCCCGGGCGCGGCCATGACATGGACCTCGGGTTCTTCCGGTCGATCGAGCTGGTTCGCTTCGTGGTGGAACGTGCCATGGCCGGTCGCTAGTTCCGTGTCTCACCCATCGCTGGTGTTTCGCCGCGAGGGGTTTTCGCGTCCCACGAGGCGCGAGCGACGAGCAGGCCCGCAGCGGTCCGCGAGGAGCGAGCCACGACGTGGGACGCGATACGAGCCGCGGCCGTTCGGGTGGCTCCATGAAAGCCCCGGGGCTTCGTGGTTCGACCGTCACGGACCGCTGCGGGCACGCTCCGTCCTCACGCCTCGCCCCATGGCTTTCTTGGGGCAATCCCACACCAGCGATTCATGAGGGACGATACGATGGCGGCTGGACAATCCGGGCGTTCGAAAGCCCATCGCCTCGGGTGGGAGCTTGAAGCGTCCGCGCCGTGTCGGGGACGCGCCCCGGGCTCCACGAGGCCTTGCGGGGATGGATGGGGAGCGGTGCCGATTCCCAAATCCTCGCGCAAGGAGGTGGGAAGCTTGCGATCCGCAAGGGGGTGAGTTGCGGCTGGCTTCGTGCCAACACGCCATCGCAGCGGATGGGCATCCCCGTGACCGCCTTCTTCGCGTCTTCGCATGAGCACATCCCCGTTGCAACCACCATGGAATCATCGCCTGGGCGGCCTTGCTTTTTGAATCACGCGTAGATCAGGGCCAAGGCGGGCCTTGGTTGATTGGGCCAGTGAAACCTCGCCGGTCGGCCAACCGGCGGTTTCCTTGGTAGACGCGAAGACGCCAAGAGTGCCGGCAGGGTCCGAACCCGGGCGGGGCCGCGTGGGGCAAGAACCGGGCACTCAAAAACTCCTTGCGCAGGAATCAGGGCCGATGGTTGAGCGATGGACTGGGTTTTGGGCAGCATGGACGCATGGAAAGGATGCAGGTGGGTCATGGATGGACGCCGGGGCGCCGCGACGGGCACGAGGCGTTTGTCCATGGCTGCGCCATGGAGGGGATGAAGGCGTGAGGCAAAGCCTCCATGAGTGGCGATGGTGGGCCGCTGTCATCGCCGGGTGGGCGGCGCTGGCGGCGGGGGTGCAAGCCCGGGTGGCGGGCGAGGACGCGGGAGGGTTGCTGGCCCGTCATGCCATTTCTTGGCTGGGCCGGGACCATGGACTGCCCGGGGGGGGCGCGACCTGCATGGTGCAGGCGCGGGACGGGTACTTGTGGTTTGGGACGTACGACGGGATGGCGCGATTTGACGGGCAGGAGTTCATGGTGTTCAGCCCGCGGAACACCCCGGAGATGCCCTCGGGTGGGATCGCCAATGCCCATGTGGATCGCGAGGGATGCATGTGGGTGAGCACCTACAAGGGGTT
>CAIYFP010000127.1 GCA_903925515.1 uncultured Verrucomicrobiota bacterium | reverse complement strand
TGAGGAAGTAGATGCGACCGTCGGCGGCCACCGGCGACGCGGAGTAGTTGCCCCCGATGCGCTCGTTCCAGAACACGTTACCCGTGGCGGCCTCCCAGCACGTGGCCACGCCGTTGTCGTCGATGCCATACAGCAGCCCGTCGAGCCACAGCAACGAGGGCTTCTTGGGCACGTTGCGCCTCGACTTCCACGCGATGCCCAGCGTCCCGTTCGTCAGCGCCGCCGAGTTGGCGTCCACCACCTCGCCCGACCGGCCCGGCCGCAGGGCGAGCACCTGCCCCTGCGACCAGCCCGTGGGCACGAACACCAGCCCGCCGCCCACCACGGGCCGCGTCCCGCCCGAGTGGCTCGTGCGCTCCTCCACCCGCCACAGCTCGCGCCCGTTCTCCGGGTCGTACCCGTAGAACGCCTTGGCGCCTTGGCTCAGCAACTGGACGCGCCCGCCGACCTCCGCCACATGGCAGGTGGCAAACGCCTTCCGCCAGTCCCCCTCGCTGTCCGGCTTCCCGTCCGGCCCAAGGTCCTTGAAGTCGATCGAGCGCTCCACCTTCCACACGGTCCGTCCCGTCCCGGCGTCCAATGCCACGAGGTACTGCCGGTCGCTCCCGTCGAAGTTCAGGTACAACCTCCCCTGGTGAAGCACCGGCGACGAGCCCGCGCCCCGGTAATGGTTGCACTCAAGGTCGCGACGCTCCCACAGGACACGCCCCGTCGCGGCATCAAGGCATGCCGTGCCGGGCGACCCAAACGTCACCCACACCTTGCCGTCCGCCCAGAGCGGCGTGGGCGATGCCCCGGAGTTGAACGCATGGATGAACTGCGGGTTGGGCACGTCCCAGAGCTTCTGGTCCAGCACCACCTTGCCGGTGCCCGCGTCGAGCGCCACCACCCAAAGCTCCGTGCCCTTCTCCGTGGCGGTCGTCAGCCACACCTTGCCGCCCGCCACCACCGGCGAGCTCCATCCCCGCCCATGCACCCCCGCCTGCCATGTCACCCCCTTGCCCTCGCCCCACTCCACGGGCGGCCGCGACCCGTCCGCCACGCCGTCGCCTCGTGGCCCGCGGTATTGGGGCCATGCATCCGCCGCGCCCATTCGGCCCGCCATGCCCAACACGACCACCATGCCCAACACGCCGGCAGCCCATCCAATCGTTCCCGGGGATTTCATGCCGCGACGCTACCCATGACCCATGCCATGACGCCAGCCCCGCCAACGCGCCCGGCTTCAACGGCGTTCCGTGCCCTAGTGTCGTGTCTCACCCATGGCTGGTGTTTCGCCGCGAGGGATTTTCGTGTCCCACGAGGCGCGAGTGACGAGCAGACCCGCAGAGGTCTGTGAGGAGCGAGCCACGACGTGGGACGCGAGAAGAGCCGCGGCCCTTCGGGTTGCTCCAAGAATGCCCCGGGGCTTCGTGGTCCGTCCGTCACAGACCGCTGCGGGCAGGCTCCGTCCTCACGCCTTGCCCCGGGGCATTCTTGGAGCAACCCAACACCAGCGATTTGTGAGACACGACACTAGCCCTGCCTGAGACTGTCCGGGTTGAGCCCATGAAGGTCCTTGGGCACAAAGAGGCCATCCTTGCGGACCAGCTCGTCGTCGAACCACACCTCGCCCCCTCCCCATTCCGGACGCTGGATCAAGACCATGTCCCAGTGGACCGCCGACTTGTTCCCGTTGCCGGGGTCCTCGTACGCCTGGCCCGGGGTGTAATGCAGCGAGCCCGCGATTTTCTCGTCAAACAGGATGTCGCACATCGGGCTCAGGATGTACGGGTTGAACCCAAGGCTGAACTCCCCGATGAAGCGGGAGCCGGCGTCCGTGTCGAGGATCTCGTTCAGGCGCTTCTCGGGGCCGCCGGAGCACGTGGCACGCGTCACCTTGCCACCCTTCAGCTCCAGCCGGATCCCCTCGAACTTCGTCCCCGCGTAGATCGTCGGCGTGTTGAACGTGATCACCCCCTCGGACGACCGGAGCGTGGGGCAGGTGAAGCACTCGCCGTCCGGGATGTTGCGAAGCCCCTCGCAAGGCTTGGCGCCGACGCCCCGGATGCTGAACCTCAGGTCTGTTCCAGGCCCATGGATCCAGACCCGGTCCGCCCGTTCCATCCGGCGCTTCAACGGCAGCACGGCCTTCGCCATCCGGGCGTAGTCCATCGTGCAGACGTCGAAGTAGAAGTCCTCGAACGCCTCCGTGCTCATGTTCGCCGCCTGGGCCATGCTGGGCGTCGGCCAGCGCAGCACGCACCACTTCGTCTTGTTCACCCTTTGGTCGATCACCGGACGCATCGCCTTGGCAAACAACTTCTGGGCCTCCGGCGGCACGTCGCTCCCCTCGCTCGCGTTGTGCGCGCCGCGGATCGCGATGTACGCATCGACCCGCTTCATCCTCGCAAGGTCCACGTCGCGCACGAGCCTCGCATGGGCGTCGCTCGTGCCGCGCTGGATCTCGCGGGTGACCCGCGAGTGCCTCAGCTCGACCAACGGAACCCCCCCGGCCGCCCTCGCCGCCCGGATCAACGCCACCGTCATCTCGTCTGGAACATCGATCATGTCCATCAAGAGGACCTCGCCACGCTTCAGGCCGCACGAGTACTCCACCAGCAACTTCGCCAGCCGGCCATGCCTTGAATCGCCCATATCTGCGGCCAGCGTGCCATAGGCTCCCGGCCACCGCACCTGCAGAGTCATGATCCCCCATGGCGGACCGGCTGGACCTGGCATGGCACATGGAACGCCGCGACCCCATGCCCGGGCCAATTGCTGGTTGGAACCCGGCACGCGCAGCCGATACCGTGTCCCCCCATGAAAGCAGCGTTGCTGGGTGCAGTTCAGGAACTTCGCGTGGACACGACGGCCGTCCCCCATGCCGCCCCGGGCGAGGTCGTCGTGCGCCTCAAGGCCGCAGCCCTCAACCACCGCGACGTCTGGATCAAGCAGGGCGCCTACGCCGGCCTCCGGTTCCCCGTCATCCCGGGATCCGACGGCGCCGGCGTCGTCACCGAGGTCGGCCCCGGGGTGGAGACGTCATGGGAAGGCCGCGAGGTCCTCATCAACCCGTCGCTCGACTGGGGGCATGACCCCCGCGCCCAGGAGCCACGCTTCTCCATCCTCGGCATGCCCCGCAACGGAACCCTCGCCGAGTTCGTCTCCATCCCGGCATCCCAGCTCGCTCCCAAGCCCGCCCACCTCGACTGGGCGGAGGCCGCCGCGCTGCCCCTCGCGGGCCTCACCGCATTCCGCGCCCTCTTCGGCCGTGCCCACCTCAAGGCGCACGAGAAGGTCCTCATCACCGGCATCGGCGCCGGCACCGCCCTCTTTGCCCTCCAATTTGCCGCCGCCGCCGGCGCGGTCCCCTGCGTCACGTCCAGCTCCGAGGAAAAGCTCCGACGCGCCCACGAGCTCGGCTCGAAGGCCGGCACCCTCTACACCCACGGCGGCTGGGCCAAGGAATTCGCCGAGCATCACGGACCCTTCGACGTCATCATCGACAGCGCCGGCGGCCCCGGCTTTCACGACCTCGTGGACCTTGCCGCCCCGGGCGGACGCATCGTCTTCTTCGGAGCCACCCGCGGGAATCCCCATGAACTCCCGATGCGGAAGGTGTTCTGGAAGCAGATCTCCCTCCTCGGGACCACCATGGGCAGCCCCACCGACTTCCAGATGATGACCGCTTACGTCGCCCGGCACGGCATCCACCCCGTCATCAGCCATAGGTTCAAGCTCGACGACGTCGCCGCCGCGTTCGAGCTGATGGAAATGGGCGGCCAGTTTGGGAAGATCGTCGTCGAGATCGACTAGCCCCCAAGCTCGATGATCCTGCACCGGCTCCTGTGGCGCTTCGCAAGGCATCGGGACGACCCCGTCTTCTATGCGATGCAGGCGAACGACGCCATCCGCTGGCTTCGCCGGCAGGGCGTGCGGGTCGGCCCGGGACTGCGCGTCCTCGACCTCGGCTGCGGCCATGGCGTCTTCGGCGCCGAGCTCGCGCGCCTCGGCTGCCATGTCACCTTCGCCGACGAGCAAAACCTCCTCCTCCCCGAGCATCGCCACCGCCCGTTCATCCCCGTCAACCTCGACCATGACGACCTCGCCAACCTTGGCGCCCATGACCTCGTCGTCTGCTCCAACGTCCTCGAACACCTTGGCCAGCCTCGCAGGTTCCTTCGCCTCGCCTCCCGCATCGTCGCGCCGGGTGGATGCCTCTACCTGAGCTGGACCAACTGGCTCTCCCCGTGGGGCGGACACGAGTTCTCCCCATGGCACTACCTCGGCGCGCGACTCGGGCCCCGCGTCCACGACGCGCTAGGCCGCTCGCGTTTCCATGCACCCGGCCGCAACCTCTTCGTCACGCACATCGGCTCCGTGCTCGGATGGCTCCGCGCCGACGGCCAGTTCAACCTCAAGGCCATGGCACCCCGATACTACACCGAGCTGCCGTTCCTCATGCGCTGCCCCGTCCTTCGCGAGTTCTTCGCATGGAACGCCGCCTTGCTCCTCGCCCGGTCCGACGACCGCTGATCCGAGGAACGTCGCGGTCCTCGCTCGCTCGTTCCCGATCCCCGAGCATGGAAGGTGGAGCTTTCCAATCCACCGCGGGGTGACCACCGACAGGCCGCGCGCAGGCATGGACGACCATCGCGCCTGCATTCGTGGCGTCTGGGCAGTCGCCCAAGGGCCCGGGAGCCGGAAGACCGGGAGGAGTTCATGCGCCCCATCAACCAAGGCCGGCCCCGGTCCTGCTCGCGGCGCGAGCAGGTCCCCGCTTCAAGAATCACCGAGTCAGCGCGTGAGACCCGTGCCTTGGATCCTATGAGGACGTGACGACGGCTCGCCCGTGTCGCGTCTCATCCACGGCTGGTTTTTCGACGCGCGGGTTTTCGTGTCCAACGAGGAGCAAGCCGCGACGTGGGACGCGAGGTTTTCTCGCGGCTCCTCGGGTTGCACGAAGGAATCCCGGTGGGCTACGTCGTTCGTCCGTTGCAGACCGCTGCGGGTAGGCTCCGTCCGTGCGTCTCGCCCAAGGGCTTCCTTGGAGCAACTCAACGGAGGCAATGGAGGAGGCACGACACGAGGACCGCCCCCCGGCGGCAACGCGTGAGGCGGGAACCGAGCTTTGAAATGCTGCCCGTGCGAGGTCAGGGCTTCGTCTTTCCCTCTCGCGTTTGCGCCGGGCCGTTCGGCAGCATCCGTCCACTCCATGAAAACACGGTTCCTCGCGGCGCTCGTTGTCGCCGCACTCGCCATGATTGGCTGCAACCGATCCCCCGACGCGGCCGCCTCCCCCGGCAACACGGCGCCCGCTCGCGGCACGATTGGCGTCTCGCTCCTGACCCTCGACAACCCGTTCTTCAAGGTCATTGGCGACAACATCTCCGCCGAGGGAGCGCGAAAGGGCTATGACACGGTCGTGGTCAGCGGCGACAAGGACGTGGCCAAGCAGGGGAACCAGATCAAGGACTTCATCGTCAAGAAGGTGAGCGCCATCGTGCTGAGCCCGTGCGACTCCAAGGCCATCATCCCGGTCATCCAGGAGGCCAACGCGGCCGGCATCCCCGTCTTCACCGTCGATATCCCCTGCAACGAGCCGGGCGTGAAGATCGTCACGCAGGTCGCCACCGA
>CAIYFP010000126.1 GCA_903925515.1 uncultured Verrucomicrobiota bacterium | reverse complement strand
GTCGGGTTCATCCCCGCCGCGGGCTCGTCCAGCAACAGCAGCCGGGGGCGTGTGGCGAGCGCGCGCACGATCTCGAGCCGGCGCTGGTCGCCATACGAGAGCGACGTGGCGAGCTCATGGCGCAGCCCCGCGAGCCGGAAGATGGCGAGCAACTCGGCCGCCCGGGCCGAAACCTCCGCCTCGGCCCTGCGGAAGGACGCGCCTCGCCACCATGACTGGAATGCGCCGTGGGTCCGGTGCACCTGCATGGCGGCGCGGACGTTGTCCTCGACGGACAGGGAGCGGAACAGGCGGATGTTCTGGAAGGTGCGGGCGATGCCGGCGCGGGTCAGCTCGAAGGGCTTGAGACCGGCGGTGGGTCGTCCGTCGAAGGCGATGGTGCCCGACGTGGGCTGGTACACGCCGGTCATGAGGTTGAACACGGTTGTCTTGCCGGCGCCGTTGGGGCCGATGAGCCCGGCGAGGTCGCCGGGACCGACGGCAAGGCTGACCTCGGAGACGGCGGTGAGGCCGCCGAAGCGGATGGTCACGCGGTCGAGCTGGAGAAGAGGGCTCATGCGGCGGCGGGCTTGCGGCGGCCCCATGCGAACAACCCTTGGGGACGCAGCAGCATGATTGCGATCAACAGGATCGCGTAGAGGAGCGGGCGGGACTCGCCGACCCACTTGAGGGACGTGGAAAGCCCGGACACGAGCCTGAGGCCCTCGGGGAGCAGGGTGAGAAGGGCGGCGGCGGCGATGACGCCGGCCGTGCGTCCCATGCCGCCGACGATGACCATGACGACGACCTCGATGCTTCGGTTGAAGTCGAATTCCTTGGGGCTGATGGTGAGCTTGAAGTGCCCGAGCAGGCCACCCGCGACGCCGGCGAAGAAGGCACCCGTGACGAATGCCATGATCTTGTAGCGGGTGGTGTCCAGTCCCATGGCCTCCGCCGCCACCTCGTCGTCGTGCGTGGCGATGAACCCGCGGCCGTGGGTGGAGTTCACGAGGGCCGTGACGGCATAGATGGTCGTGGCCGCCGCCGCCAGCACCCAGAACAGGTTGGTGCGTGCCGGGATGCCGTTCAGGCCCAGCGCCCCGCCCAGCGACTCGATGTTGCGCACCACCACGCCGATGATCTGGCCGAAACCGAGGGTGACGATGGCGAGGTAGTCGCCCTTGAGCCGCAGGGAGGGCGCGCCCACCAGGAGGCCCGCGACGGCCGCCGCGAGCCCGCCTGCGAGCAGGGCGGCAAGGAACCCCGCTTGCTGGGCCCATTCGGGGGCACCGGCCGGCATCACGCGAGGCGCGGCCAGCATCGTCAGGGCGGCCGCCGTGTAGGCGCCGACGCCCATGAATCCGGCATGGCCGAGGCTGAACTGGCCCGCGTGCCCGTTGATCAGGTTGAGGCTCACCGCCAGCATCACGTTGATTCCCACGCGCGTGACGACGTCCGCGAGGTAGATGTCGAGGCGCGGCTCGAGCCATCCCATGGCCGCCGCCATCGCCATGGCGAGCACCCACCACCGTCGTGCCCCGGCTCGGTTCATGGCGTCATACCTTCTCCGCGTGGACCCGTCCGAGCAGCCCGGCCGGGCGGAACATGAGCACCATGATGAGCAACACGAACGTCACCGCCTCGGTCCAGGTGGACCAGCGCGACCCCTTCATCAGCGTCTCGATGATGCCGAGGAGCAAGCCGCCCATGGCCGCGCCCGTGATGTTGCCGATCCCCCCGAGCACCGCCGCCACGAAGGCCGTCAACCCCGGCATCACGCCGAGGTAGGGGTCCACGCGCGGGAACTTGTAGGCCCAGAGGAACCCGGCCGCCGCCGCGAGGGCCGAGCCGAGGCCAAACGTGAAGCTGATGATCCGGTTGGTCGGGATGCCCATCAACGCGGCCGCATGATGGTTGTGCGCCACCGCCCGCATGGCGGTGCCCACCTTCGTGCGGAGCACCACCCACTCCAGCGCGCCCAGCAAGACCGCCGTGAAGCCCACCACCACCACGTCCTTGCTCGACACCACCACCCCGCCCGCGCCGAACGTCGTCGCCGGCAACGTCTCCGGGAACGCCACAGGCGTCGCCCCGAAAATGACCTGGCCCAGGTTCTGCAACAGCATGGACACGCCGATCGCCGTGATCAGGACCGTCAGCCGAGAACGTTCCCGCAGCGGCTTGTAGGCCAGCCGCTCGATCACCACCCCCAGCGCGGCGCAGAGCGCCATCGATGCCAGCATCGCGGCCAGCCCGCCCGCCCATGAGGCCCCGCCCATCAGGCGGCCCACGTGCAGGCCGGCGAACGCCCCCGCCATGAAGACGTCCGAATGGGCGAAGTTGATGAACCGCAGCACCCCGTACACCAGCGTGTAGCCGATCGCGATCAACGCGTACATCGCGCCCACGGACACGCCGTTGATCAGTTGCTGGACCAGCTCCGCCATGCTCCGTGCCTCAGGGGTTCACCGTCTCCTTGTAGGCAAACCGCCCATCCTTGATCGCGAGGATCACCGCCGCCTTCCGCGCGTTCCTCGCTGCATCCAGCGTCATCTTGCCCGCCACCCCGTCGAACTCCTTCGTCGCCGCCAGCGCGTCGCGAATCTTGCCCGGCTCCGCCGAGCCCGCGCGCCGGATCGCGTCCGCGAGGAACTGGGCCGAGTCGTATCCCAAGGCCGCCATGGCGTCGGGCCGGTCCCCGTGCTTGGCGAGGTACTTGGCGACGAATTCCCTGGACTTGGGGATGTCCTGGTCCGGGGAGTAATGGGTGGAAAAGAAGCACCCCTCCAGCGCCTGCGCCGCGCCCGGGCCCTTGAGGAGCTCCGGCGCCTCCCAGCCGTCGCCGCCGATGAAGGGGACCGTGATGCCGAGCTCGCGCGCCTGCATGACTATCAACGTCACCTGCCCGTAGTACGCCGGCACGAACACCGCCTCGGGCCCCGCCGCCTTGATCGCCGTGAGCTGCGCCTTGAAGTCCTTGTCGTCCTTCGTGAACTTTTGCTCGGCCACGACGGCCCCGCCGTCCGCAAGGAATCGTTCCTTGAAGAACGTGGCCAAGCCCACCGAGTAGGGCGCGCCCACGTCCACCAGCATCCCCACCTTGCGCGCCCTCAGCGTCCCGCCCGCGAACTTCGCCATCACCGTCCCTTGGAACGGGTCGATGAAGCACATGCGGAAGATGCAGTCCCCCTGCTCGGTGACCTTGGGGTTGGTGGAGGACGGCGAGATCTGGGGCACGCGGTACTTCTGGCAGGTCTGGGCGCCCTCGATGGAACGGCCCGAAGCCACCTCGCCCAGCACCGCGACGACCTTGTCGAGGGAGATCAGCTTCTTCACCGCCGTCTGCGACTCGCCGTCCTTCGATTGGTTGTCCTCCGTGACCAGCCGCAGCTTCTTGCCCAGCACGCCCCCCGCCGCGTTGATGTCGTCGATCGCCATGGCCGTGCCGTTGTGCGACGAGCGCCCGAACGCCGCCTCGCTGCCCGTCAACGAGGCAAACTCGCCCACCGGGATCGTGTCGGAGGCGGCGCTCCCGCCCTCGGGCTTGCAACCCGAGACCATGACGGCCGCGGCCGTCGCCGCCGCGATCGCCGCCATCCAACCGGCGCGGCCCAGACGCCGCGCCCCGCCCAGGACAAGGGAAATACTCATGGCTCTCAAGAATTCGGGAAAACCGCCTCGCGGGTGGAGGCTACGGCCGAGCCGCGCCCCCTTTCAACCGCCACTTTCGGGCCGGGTCGCCC
>CAIYFP010000125.1 GCA_903925515.1 uncultured Verrucomicrobiota bacterium | reverse complement strand
GTCCGGAGGGATCGGGAGAGGCTGTTCCCGAGGGCTTGATGGGATCGGTGCTGGGCGAGGATGAGATGTTGCCGGCGCCGGGGCAGGGTGCCTTGGGGATCGAGGTGGCGACGCGGAATGTCGAGGCGAGGGAACTGGCGCGCGGGCTCACCCATCGCAACACCTTGCTTTCGGTGACGGCCGAGCGGGAGTTCCTGCGGGACCTTGGGGAAGGGTGTGCGTCGCCGGTCTCGGCATGGGGGCGGGTCATCGGGCACCAGGTGGAGTTGGTGGCTGCCGTGGAGTCCGGAGGGCGCTGGTGGACGGCGCGGCGGCGACGCGTGGCGGAGGATGCGGCGGCCTTGGGCGTGGAATTGGCCCGGGAGGCGCGGCGGGAGCTGGGCTTGGGCTTATGAAAAGGCATGGACGGAAGCGGGCCGGGGCATGGTGGGCGCTTTGCGGCATGGTGTGGCTGGCGTGGACGGCGACGGCGCGCGGGGATGCGCCGCGGCCGGGCCGTGCACCCGCCCGGGTCACCCCGGCCCGCAAGCTGGAGGGAAGCATCATGCCTTTCCTCGGGAAGCCACGGTTTGAAAGCCAGCGGCTCTTCGGGTCGGGTCGGTTCCCCAACGTGGTGGTGGCAAGCGACGGCGGCGTGCTCGCGTTTTGGGACGGGGTGGTCGTGCGGCGCAGCGAGGATGGAGGGCGGACATGGGGAGCGCCCACGGAGGTCGGAAAGGGTTTCATGGGCGGTGGCGTGACGGTGGACCTGCTCGTGGGAGATGTCCTTGCATTCGTGGAGGAGAGGCATCCGCCCGCGCCATGGACCCTGTATCGCTCGCGGGACCATGGGAGGACATGGCGACCGGAGGCGGCCAACATCCGGCCCGGCAGGTCGGGGAACGTGCCGTCGATGCACATGAACGAGCACGGCATCACGTTGATCCGCGGGGCGGACCGCGGCCGGTTGATCCGGGCATCCAGGTGGTACGCCGGCAAGAACGACGAGGAGCACCATCCGCAGCACTACACGGACGCGATCTACAGCGACGACGGAGGCCGGACATGGCGGGCGAGCGAGCCGTTCCCCGCCATGGGCACGGGCGAGGCGGCGGTGGCGGAGTTGTCGGATGGCCGCCTCTACTGCAACTCGCGGCGGCACTGGGCTCCGCCCGGGGTGAACGCGCGTCGTCGATGGACGGCGTCGAGCACGGACGGCGGCCGGACATGGGGCGGCCTTGCGATGTGCGAGGCGTTGCCCGACGGGGACCAGGACCGCGACTACGGCCTGATGGGCGGGTTGGTCCGGTTGCCGGTGGAGGGGCGCGACGTCCTGTTGTTCAGCAACATCGCGAGCGCGTCGGGCCGGAAGAACGGGATGGTGTGGGCCAGCTTCGACGGCGGGGGCACATGGCCGGTGCGCCAGGGGGTGACCCCGGGTGCCTTTGCCTATTCGTCGATGGATGCCGGGCGCCCGGGGGGTGCGGCGGAGGGCTGGGTCTATCTGCTGTTTGAGGATGACCGGGGCGGTTCGGTCGCGCGGTTCAACCTGTCATGGGTCGTGGACGGGGAGTTGACCGGGGACGGGGTGGTTCCGTCGTGGGCGGGGCGGTCGCGATAGGAGCGAGAGGGGCTGGGGTGAAGGCTGGTTTCCCTGCGCCGGGTTTCCATGGCAAATCACCGCATGGAAACCCCGGGGCGATGGCCGCGCGGTTTTTGCCAACGAAGCCCATGTCCGGGGGGGAGGTGGGTTGGGTGGTCGTGAGAACGCCTCGCTTGCGGATTCGGATTCGGGTCCGGACCCGCGATCCCCGCTGGGCATGGGGCAACCCCGGGCCCCCAGCCCGGCAGGGTTCGCCGGGCTGCGTGCCAGCATGGGATTGCAGCGGACGGGCATGGGGACCGGGGAGCATTCATGCTTCGCCGCTTGGCGAGTGCCCATGAGCTTCCCCCGGTCTCCGGGCCCGCGAGTTCATGGGTGGCCAAGGTGGATCTTTTCCGGGGCCGGCCCATCCGGGGATCAACTGGAAGGCGTGTGGGACGGGAGACGGGGAGACGGGGAGACGGGGAGACGGGGAGACGCGAGGACGGCCTGCCGGGTCAACCCATGGGCGGCGCCGCGCGAGGGCGGGAGCGCGGCATGGCAAGGCGGCCGACCCGGGGATCAGGGCCGGAGGACGAGTGTTGCGGGGGCCGGGGCAGGTTGGGCAACGTTGCGTCGTGTTCTCCCGGTGCGTGCGAGCGTGGTGTTCGATGATGCGGCGTCCATGGGGGCCGTGCATGCTGGTGGGGCTAGTCCTCGGCATGGAGGGCCGATGCGAGACGTTGCATTGGTCGTTCGAGCCGCTGCGAAGCCCCCCGGTGCCGCCGGGACGTGCGGTGCATCCGGTCGATCGGTTTTTGGATGCACGGCGAAGCGAGGCGGGGGTGGGAACG
>CAIYFP010000124.1 GCA_903925515.1 uncultured Verrucomicrobiota bacterium | reverse complement strand
GCTCCAAGAATGCCCCGGGGCGTCGTGGTTCGTCCGTCACAGACCGCTGCGGGTAGGCTCCGTCCTCACGCCTTGCCCAGGTGCATTCTTGGAGCAACCAAACACCAGCGATTGGTGAGACACGACACTAGGTGCATCCCGGGCTTCGTCGGGGAATCCTCGGGCGCATGGCGAACGATCTCCCGGTCGTTCGAGTTCATCTCGGACGCCCCCGGACAAGGCTGGGACGTCCTCGAACTGAGCTCCGGCGTGTCGGCATCATTCTCCCATGGGCGGAGGTCTCTCTGGGGAAGCCTCGGGCGAGACTTCTGGCTGCCAGGGGCTTTCGCCGGAGTGTTCGGGGTGAACTCGGGGATCCCGGATGGACCTCACCCCGCGGGTGAGGTTGGAATGGGCCGGTCCGGGTTGTAGGCCGGAGGAAACGTGGCAGATCCGTCTCGGCTCTGGCTGGATCACGTCCAGCGACAGGATGCCGCTGCCTGCCCCAGGGATGCTCAGAGGAGCGGCATCCTCGCCGCCGCGTCCGGGCACGCGGCCTACAGCACGGGGGCCCAAGACGGCTCCCGTTCATCGCGCGGGCTTGACCGGCGGGCCGTCCCAGCGCCATGGGGTCGTTTGGGTCCTCGCGGACCTTCGGGCGGGCATGGCCGTCGGAGTCCCCGCTCCCCTTCGCCGGCCGGTTCACGCGCGCCCGGCCATGGGGCCCAGCAACCGGGCCATGCGCAGGATGTCCTCGATCCGGCCCTCAAGGATGCAGGCCGCGACGGCGCGGCCCTCGTGTCGGAAGCCGGCGCGCTCGTACAGGCGGATCGCCGGGGCATTGCTCGCGAACACCTCCAGCTCCACCCGGAAAAACCGGCGCCCGGGGCATGCCGCCAACGCCTCCCCGAGCAGCAATTGCCCCAGCCCGCGCCCGCGCCAGCCCGGCACCAATCCCATCCCAAGCCGTCCCACGTGCCGAAACGCCTCCCACGGCGCCGCCGGCACGATGTCGCACCACCCCACCACCTCGTCGGATGGTCCCGTCACCGCCACGACGTGCGGGTTTCCCTGCGCAAGGTTGCTCCGGACGAAGTCATCCGTCGCCCGAAGGTCGAAGCCGGTCGTGACAGCAAGGAACCGCCGCTCGGCCGCCACGGCCGACACCGCCCGGCTCAGGCCCGGGACGTCCCCCGGGCCAACACGCCTGATCCTCGCCTCCGGCTCGCCCATCGCCCCGGATCCTACCCTCAACGCACGCCCGGGACATCCGGTGCGCCCGGCGGGAGGAACGGCTTCCGGAACGCCTCATGGAAGTCGAACCCCGGGGAGAAGTCCTCGATGCGATCCTGCGGCCGTGCGCGAAGGACGCCGGCCCCGATCAGGTTGAACACGAGGTTGCCGATGTCCGCGCACGAACGGATGCCCCATTCCGACAACAGCAACACGGTCATGGGGCCATACTGGGCGAGGGCGTGCTGCCGGATGCCCTCGAGCAACTCCGACGGCGTGACATGGCCTTCCCGGCGGCAAATCCGCTGGGCATGCAGCAGGCCCTCTTGCAGGAACTCGTAGGCCGCCGCGGGATACCGGCGGTCCCGTGTCACCAGCGTCGCCACCGCCTTCTCGAATCCCTTCATGGGCTGGTGGATGAGGCCTTGCCCGGACTGGCATGGGGCGGCGCCGCGGCGGCGGGCTTCGGCGCGCCCTGTCGGATCCACCACCGGCCCAGCGCACCGCCTGCCAGCAGCACCAGCAACACCCAGATCGCCACCTGTTCCTGTCGGGTCAGCCTTGCCATGTCCTTCGCCTAGTTCGCCACGATGCTAACCATCCGGCGCGGCACCAAGACCACCTTGCGCACCGTCTTGCCCTCGATGAACGCCCGGACCTTCGCGGAGCCCAGCGCCATCGCCTCGATGTCCGCCTGCACGGCCTCGTTGGGAACCCGGAGGACGTCGCGAAGCTTCCCGTTCACCTGCACGGGCAGGTCGTACGAGTCCTCGGCAAGCAACGCGGGGTCGAAGGCGGGCCATGGCGCGTAGGACAAGGACGGCGCCGCCTTGCCAAGATGCCGGTGGATCCGTTCCCACAGCTCCTCCGCAAGGTGCGGCGCGAACGGAGCCAGCAATTGCAGGAACGTCCCCAGCGCCGACGCCGGCTTGCTGGCCCATGTCAGCGCGTCGTTCACGAACACCATCATGGCCGAGATCGCCGTGTTGAAGCGCAGGTGCTCGAGATCGTCCGTCACCTTGCGGATGCACCCGTGCAAGGACTTCAACTGCGCCGACGACGCGGGCACGTCCGCGATCGCGGGCGACAACCGGATGGCCGCCATGTGATGCGCCGCATGGGCGGGGTCCGCCGCGCACGCCTGCTCGAACTCCGCCTCGGACGCCTCGTCCACGAACAGGCGCCATGCCCGGCCAAGGAACCGGTATACGCCCTCCACCCCCTGCGTGTTCCATGGCTTCGTCTCCGAGAGCGGCCCCATGAACATCTCGTACAGGCGGAACGCATCCGCCCCGTACTCGCGCAGCACGTCGTCGGGGTTCACCACGTTGCCGCGCGACTTGGACATCTTCTGGCCGTCCTCGCCCAGGATCAGGCCTTGGTTGACGAGCTTGTGGAACGGCTCGGGCGTCGAGACGTGCCCAAGGTCGAACAACACCTTGTGCCAGAACCGCGCATACAAAAGGTGTAGCACCGCGTGCTCCGTGCCCCCCACGTACAAGTCCACCCCGGACGTCGGCGCCGGGCCCGGCCCCACCCCCGGCCGCGCCGTCATCCAGTAGCGCTCCGCTTCGGCCGACACGAACGCGGACCCGTTGCGGGCGTCAAGGTAACGCAGGTAGTACCAGCACGAGCCCGCCCACTGGGGCATCGTGTTGGTCTCCCGCACGGCCCCGTCCGGCCGTTCCAGCCATGCCGTCGCGCGCGCCAACGGCGGCTGCCCGTCCTCCGTCGGCTTGTAGTCGTCGAGCGTCGGCGGCAACAACGGGAGGGACGCACCGTCCAACGCCTCGTGATGGCGCCCGCCGCCGTCGGCGTCGGACCTCCAGACGACCGGGAAAGGCTCGCCCCAGTAGCGTTGCCGGCTGAAGAGCCAGTCGCGCAGCTTGTAATGGATGGTGCGCTTCCCCAGCCCCTTCCCCTCCAGCCACCCGCCGACCTTGCGCTTCGCCTCCGCCGTGGAAAGCCCGTCCAACGTCACCTCCGGCCCCGACGAATTCACCGCCACGCCCTCGTCGCAGTATCCTTCCCATGCCGTGCCCGCGCCCGGCGG
>CAIYFP010000123.1 GCA_903925515.1 uncultured Verrucomicrobiota bacterium | reverse complement strand
CAACGTCACGCGGTCGCTCCCGCCCACCCCCGCCCCCGCCCTCACCGTCACGGCCACCGGCGCAGCACCCGCCGTCCACTGCGACAGGTCCGAACCGCGCCCCACCCGGAACCCAAAGTCGCCCGCCGTCGGCGTCCCCGCCAACCCCACCATGTCCACCATCACCCCGTTGATCCCCCGGCTGTACGACGACACGTTCGCAAACGACGACGAACCCCCGCCAGGCCTCAGCGCCGTCTTGTTCGACGCGATCGCCCCGTCGTCGGCCACGCCCAGCCCCGCGTTGTTCCCGTCGAACCGCGAGTTGTTGTAGAACAGCCAACGCCCCACCACCCGCGGGCGCGCCTCCACCGTGATCGTGAACGTCTGCGACGCGCTTGTGTCCGCGCCCCCGTTGGCCGTCCCGCCGTCGTCCCGCAGCCGCACCGTCACCGTCGCCACCCCCCTCGCCACCTCGCGCGGCGTGTACGTCAACGTCCCGTCCGCCGAGATCGCGGGCGCCACCGCGAACAAACCCGCGTTCGTCGTCTCCACCACGAAGCCCAACGCCTGCCCCGATTCGTCCGCGGGCCCCGCCGACATTCCGCTCGCCCAACCCGGCACCACCACCCCGCCCGCGTCATCCCAGCTCACGCGGTCCGCGCCCTTCGCGAACGTCGGCGCGTCGTTGATCTCCACGAGGTTCACCGTGAACGAGCCAGTCGTCGTCGCCACGCCGTCGCTGGCCCGGACCGTCACCGGATAGGCTCCCACGGCCTGCGACAAGGACGACGTCCATTCGAGCCGCCCGGCCGCGCTGACCGTCATCCCGGCGGGACCGCTTGCCAGCGAATACGTCAACGCCTGCGCCGGGATGTCCGCGTCCGTCGCCGACACGTCCATCGCCAACGTCTTCAAGCGGTCCATGGTGCGGTTGGCCATGGCCGCCAGCACAGGAGGGGCATTGACCTCGCGCACGACCACGACGAACGAGTGCGTCACGATGGCCACGCCGTCGGTGACGGATACCTGCACCGTGTGGGTGGAAGGCCCCTGCGACTCCGTTGGAGTCCATGCCAGCGCCCCCGAAGGGCTCACCGTCATCCCGGCCGGACCGCCCACCAACGCGTAGTTCAAGGACTGCACCGGCACGTCCGCGTCGGTCGCGCCCAACGTCAACGAAAGGGGCGTCAGCTCGTCGATGACCCGATCTCCCACCGACGTGGGCACGGGCGACGTGTTCACCTCGCGCACGACCACCACGAACGAGTTCGTCACGATGACCACGCCATCGGTGACGGACACCTGCACCGTGTGGGAGGAAGGCCCCTGCGACTCCGTTGGAGTCCATGCCAGCGCTCCCGAAGAACTCACCGTCATCCCGGCCGGACCGCCCACCAACGCGTAGTTCAAGGATTGCACCGGCACGTCCACGTCGGTCGCGCCCAACGTCAACGAGAGGGGCGTCAGCTCGTCGATGACCCGATCTCCCACCGACGTGGGCACGGGCGACGTGTTCACCTCGCGCACGACCACCACGAACGATTTTGTCACGATGGTGACGCCATCGGTGACGGCCACCTGCACCGTATAAGTGGCGGGCCCCTGCGACTCCGTCGGTGTCCACGCCACGGCCCCCGAGGGGCTCACCGTCATCCCGGCTGGGCCGGCCACCAGCGCGTAGGTCAAGGACTGCACCGGCACGTCCGCGTCGGTCGCGCTCAACGTCAACGAAAGAGGGGTGAGCTCGTCGATCGCGCGGTCGCCCGGCGCCGCAAGCACCGGCGGCACGTCCACCTCGCGCACCACCACCACGAACGAGTTCGTCACGCTGGTGACGCCGTCGGTGACGGACACCTGCACCGTATGGGTGGCGGGTCCCTGCGACTCCGTCGGTGTCCACGCCAGGGCCCCCGAGGGGCTCACCGTCATCCCGGCTGGGCCGGCCGCCAACGCGTAGGTCAAGGACTGCACCGGCACGTCCGCGTCGGTCGCGCTCAACGTCAACGAAAGGGGGGTGAGCTCGTCGATCGCGCGGTCGGCCACCGACGCCAGCACGGGCGCGGTATTCACCTCGCGCACGACCACCACGAACGAGCTCGTCACGCTGGTGACGCCGTCGGCGATGGACACCTGCACCGTGTGGGTGGAGGGCCCCTGCAACTCCGTCGGCGTCCATGCCAGCGCCCCCGAAGGACTCAGCGTCATCCCGGCCGGGCCGCCCACCAACGCGTAGGTCAAGGACTGCACCGGCACGTCCGAGTCGGTCGCGCCCAACGTCAAGGAAAGGGGCGTCAGCTCGTCGATGACAGGGTTGCCCACCGGCGTGAGCACGGGCGGGACGTTCACCTCGCGCACCACCACGACGATGTCGCCCTCGGTCGTGGCGACACCATCGGTCACCGAGTATCGGATGACATGCGTCGCCGGGCCTTGGACCTCCGAGGGGGTCCATGTGATCAGCCCGGACCGGCTCACGGTCACCCCGGCCGGCCCGCTGACGAGTGCATGCGTCAGGGATTGGACCGGCACGTCTGCGTCCGTCCCGCCCGCACTCAGGGACCATGGTTCCATTTCGTTCACGGTGAACTGGCCATGGCCTGGCAACGTCGGCGGCCGGTTTACCTCCCGCACCACCACGTTGAACGCCATGACCGCCTCCGACCATCCGTCCGTGACCCCGACCTCGACGCGATTCGTGGACGGCCCCTGCGCCTCCGTGGGAGTCCATGCCAACGCGCCGCCGCCCGAAACGGTCATCCCCGATGGCCCGCTCCGCAGGGTGTACGTCAAGGTTTGAACCAGGCCATCCGCGTCGGTCGCCTCCAAGGCCAGCCCCAAAGTCCCTAGCTCGTCCAACGACTGGTCCGCGACCGTCGTCCACACGGGGTCAAAGTTCGTGATGCTTGCGCTCAGGACGGGCTGGGGCAGCGCGTAATTGGAGGCGTTTGGGCCGGCTAGTGACAGACCGGTCACCCGCACGGGTTTCCCGACGCCCACCGCTGCGGTCTCGAACTCGCCCATGGGAACCCCCGCCAACGTCACGTCTTCCCCGGTGACAATTCCAGAAAGCACCGGAGCCCCGAAGACCGTCGTGCCGCGTGCGCCGTCATAGATCCTCGGCGCGGCCGTCAGGCCCGTGACCGTAAGCACCTTCGGATCAACCGTCCCCAAGACCGGTGGCACCGACGCCAGCGTGTAGTTGCCCCGGTCTGCTCCCACCAACGTGGGCGGCGTGATCGTCACCACCCGGCCTGTTCCAACGGTCGCGACGTCGAACGTGCCCTCCACGACGCCCGCCAACGCAACGTCATCACCGGCCACCGCGCCCGTCATGCCCACACCGGGAAACCATGCCGTACGGCTCCCGTCGTACGCCTTCCTCACGTCCGCCATGCCCGTCAATAGCAACGTCTTCGCCGTCACCGTCCCCGAGTAAGTCGGCGTGGCCAACGTGTACCGCCCGGCATCCGCGCCGCCCAAGGACAACCCCGTGACCGTCACCAGCTTTCCAACGCCCACGCCCTTGCTGGCAAACCGCAGCTCGGGTTGGCCTGTCAGGCTCACGGCGTCCCCCGCAACCACCCCGGACAACGTCGGCACACCCGTCCACGGAACCGCAACCGTCCCGTCGTAGGTCCTCGTCCCGACCGCGATCCCCGCCACGGCCAATTCCCTGCGCGCAACCTGGATCGTAAGGCTCCCGGTGCCCGTGCCCGCTGCGTTCCCCGCGCTGACCTGCACGCTAAAGGTGCCCACCTGGAGCGGGACGCCGGAGATCACCCCGCTGGCCGGGTCCATCAGCAATCCCGAGGGCAGCCCCGTCGCGGCGTACGAGGTGATCGACGAGCCCGTCACCTGCGGCTCGCCCCCGAATGCGGTGCCGTAGGTCCCGTTGAGAATCCCGCCGTTTACCACGGGCGGCTCCAGGGCCGGCGTCCCCTCCGCGAGAACCAACCCATGCGCGGCTCCTGCTGCAATCCACGCCGGCTCCAAGCCCGCACGAATCCCGCCTCGCGGGACGCTTGTCGCCAAAAGCGAGGACGTGCGCGTCCCGTTCCCCAACTGGCCCGACTCGTTGGCACCCCATGCGTAAAGGTTCCCGACCGTGTCCATGGCCAACGCAAACGCGGCGCCCACCGCAACCTGGCCCAACACCACGCCCCCGCCCATGCCGCCCACCGCCACGGGAACGTTGCGGTCCGTCGTCGTTCCATCCCCAAGTTGGCCTGCCCCGTTCGCGCCCCACGCATACGCGCGTCCGTCGGTGCCGAGCGCCACGACATGATTCCACCCCGCCGCGATCGTCTCGACCCGCGCCCCCGGGGGCATCGCACCCGCCGCCACCTCCACGGGTTCGAGCCGCGCCTCCTGCGTCCCGTCGCCAAGCTGGCCAAATCCATTGCCGCCCCATGCAAGGGCCTTGTCCTCGGTGGACAAGGCCAACGAATGCACCTTGCCAGCCGAGACCCCCACGAACCGTACGGCACCGGACGCAACCGCCACGGGCATCGTCCTGAGCGTGGTGGTGCCATCCCCGAGCTCGCCGAAGGCATTCCTCCCCCACGCATACACCCGCCCGTCGCTTCCCAAGGCAAGGCTGTGCTCCCATCCCGCGCTCACCGCCGTCGCCACCACCCCCTCCGGCATCGCCCCCGCCAACACCTGCGTCGGCACCAACCGGTCCGTCGTCGTCCCGTCCCCCAACTGCCCAAACCCGTTCCTCCCCCAT
>CAIYFP010000122.1 GCA_903925515.1 uncultured Verrucomicrobiota bacterium | reverse complement strand
GGTCTTCCCAAAGCTCGATTCGCTGCCATCCGCCCGTTCCCGGCCCCTGCCGTGCCGGCGACCCGCACGGATGAAGCGCCCCCGCCAACTCCGCCCCCGCCGCACCCAGCATGGCCGACACCCGCTCCAGCTCCGCCCTCGGCAACTGGCTCACCCAATACCAGTTCAGCCCCTCCCGCGCCTCGCATCCCACCCATCCCTGCACCGCGTCGAACGGCCCAATCCCCGAGACCGCCTCCGCCTCGAACGCCAACGCACGCCCCAGACCCGCGCCCTCCAACCCCACCACCTTTCCCGCCGGGATCGACAGGCTTTGAGTCACCACCTGCTCCGTCAAAAGATGCGCCCGCCTGCGGCCCCTCGGCCCCAGCAACCACGCCGCGCGAGCCAGCTCCCCAAGGCTCGCCCCCGAAGGCGACGCCGACTCCCAAATCCCCTCCAGCACCAGCGGGCGACCCCCCTTGAAGTCCGCGCGCACGAGACGCTCCGACGTCACCCATAGCAACGTGCTGCGCCCGCGCCGTCCCTCCCATCCCAGCCAACTCAGGTTCATCTTCATGGCAGGCTCAGCTCCACCACGGACGTCCCGCGCCCCACCTTCACGTGCAGGGGCCCCGTGTCATGCACCTGTCCCCCGGCCTTCAAGCACGCGCGGAACACCCGCGGGCCCAACGTCGGCGCTGCCCATCCCGACATCGCCACTCCCATCACCCCCGCCCCGCCACCCACGGATGCCTGAACCACCACCGCCTGCACCGGCCTTCCCTCCGCCACCACCTCCGGGTTCGGCCCATACCACATCACCAGCAACGTCCCGCCCCCCGCCCAGCGCCCCGCCCCATCCCGCACCTGCACCACCACCGGGTCTGCCCAAACATCCCGCCGCTCCCATGACACCCATTCCCGGGCCGCCACCCCTCCCCCATCCCCGCCGATGTCACACGCCATCCCAGAGATCTCCATCCCACCCACCCCGGCCACCCCATGCCCCGCCGGCCCCGGAACCCACGTCGTCCCCGCGACCCCGTTCGTCTGCCAACTCAACATCCAGCATGGCCCCCCCACGTCCCCTGCCCCTCGCCCCGCCATCAACCGACCCCACCCATCCATCGGCAAACCTCCCTCGCCACGCCCCAACACGTAGGGCCCTCGCCAACCCGCCATCACCCCCACCAAACCCGACGCCACCACGTCCGCATTCGTTGCATCCCATGTCCCCACGAACCGCGCCACCACGTTCGACCCCACCGCCGGGTACAGCCCATGCCCCAAGAATCCCGTGCCCTCCGACAACTCCCTCGCCCCAATCCACTCCCGCCCGTCCGTCCCAACCCATCCCGCCGTCCGCGGCAACCGCCCCATGTCCGCAAGGAACCCGCCTGCCCCAGGCTCCCCGCCCACCCCTCCCCCAAGCACCCCATCACGAATCCCGTCCAACACCCGTCGCGTCGCCTCCACCCTCCCGTGCATCCCAAGGTCCCCCAAGCCTCGCACCGCCACCCCCGCCAGCATCGTCAGGATCGCCAACACCACCACCAATTCCATCAAGGTCATCCCTCGCCGCCCCATGCTCCCCTCCAACTCCTTCCTGTTCCCACGCCCAATAACCTCGGCCCTCCTCACCCAAGCCGGGGGAGGGCTGCCATCGCAACCCTCCCCCCCTCACCCAGCCTCCAAGGCTAATTCGTGTAGTACCCCTGCAGGTTCCCCTCCGCCGTCTGGATCCCCCCCGCCGTAAATGCCACCGCACCAAGGAAACGCGCGGTGCGGCCGGTTCCTGTCGGGCTGTCATCAACCATGAAAACCAAGCCGTATCGTTGGTATGACGAAGCCGGGTTTTCGTTAGCTAGCGAACCAGCGCGGACTGGAGCGTCTTGCATTACACCAGTCGGTCCAATTAGAGAACTGTACTTGTTGAGACCGAAAACAGGGTATACCGCTGTGCCTCTCGGGGAGTAAGGGCCGCGAATGGATTGGAGAAGAGCAGTTTGTGTTGCATCAATTACGGCAACTGGAGCCGTACCCGCGACCGCAATAGGAGGACTTACTTGAGTAACGTTGAATGTCGCATCGGGATTTGCGCCTGTCGTTTGTGTCATATGATAGATGCTAGAAATACCCGCCGCGTTCAAAGCTGTCGCGTCATTAGCGCTTAGGGTTATGCGAGCCAATTGATTCGAGCTCGCAGTCGTCAATCCATTGTATAGGGCAGTACCACCGACATTTAGAAGCGAATCAAAACCAGACCCATAGCTAAGGGTGGTGGTGTAATTGATTTGGACGGCGCGTGCGACGTCCTGAATAGACGATGCCGTCGTGGACCTGCTTGCCCGTGCGACGAGGCCGGGGAACAGGGATACGACGAGGCCGACGAGTGCGACGAGGATGGCAAGGACGACGACGAGCTCG
>CAIYFP010000121.1 GCA_903925515.1 uncultured Verrucomicrobiota bacterium | reverse complement strand
TCCTCGCCATGCCGGCGTGCGCCGTGTCCCGCCCCAGGACAGGCGACGACCATGCCCCCGTCCGCGCCCGCATCCTGGCGCTCACGACGCCCGCAAGCCTCGGCGGCCTGCCCGTCCTGACCCAGCCGCTCCCATGGGCCGAACCCTCGCGCCCCGTCGGCGTCCAATGGATCGCCTCCCCCGGCGGCGAGGCCTTGCTGGTTCGTTGGGCCTCATGGCTCGCGCGGTCATGGGACGCGTCGAGAAGCGGCCAGCATGGCCAGAACGCGACAAGCGCGATGGCCAATCCGGCCGACGCCTCCCGGGCTCCCGGGCCCTCATGGATTCCATGAAGAGGAATCCTTCCCCGCACAATCCTTACTCCCACGCATCCTTCCACGGCTTTCCATGCGCCCCGGCCGATGCCCGGGCCGCCCTTGGTACCCCCGGTGCTTCCCTCCGGCGCAAGGGCGAACGCGCCGCGTATCCTTCGCGGAGGACGCCCCTGTCACGATCGCGAACCTCACATCACATGAAGACCCCGGGAACCCGCAGGAATCGCCGCCGCATCGCATGGAGCCTCGGCGGCATGGCCACCGCCATGGCAGCCCACCCGCTATCGGCTCAGGGAACGAACACGGTCCCCTCCGCCGTGGTCACCAACACCATGGACCGCGTCATCGTCGAGGGCCTGCCCCTCAGCGAGACCGTTCTCCCCACCGCCCGGCCCGTCGAGTCGGTCATGGGCGATGACCGCTCCATCCTCGACACCCCACGCTCCGTCAGCTTGGTCACCAAGGCGCAGATGGAGGCCCGGGCCATCAACCGCGCCACCGACTTCAACCAGTACTCCCCCGGCGTGTACACGCCCTCGCGCTACGGCCTCGCCAACGTCCCCGTCATCCGCGGCGAGCTCAGCGAGATCTACCAGAACGGCCAGCGCACCATCTATAGCCGCAACTCCCTCCTCGCCAGCTTCAACCAGGTCGAGGCCATGGACATCGTCAAGGGCCCCGGCTCCGCCGTCTATGGCCCCCAAGGCCAAGGCCCCGGCGGCTACGTCAACTTCGTCACCAAGTCCCCCTACTTCGACCAGTTCCGCGGCGACCTCACCACCCGCTGGGGAACCTTCGTCCCGGGCGGCCAAAGCTACTTCAACCCCGAGTGGGTGCTCGACGTAGGCGGCCCCATCAACGACAAGGTCGCCTACCGCGTCAGCTACCTCGGACGCGAGGCCGACGGCTACTACCAGCACGTCCAGGACAACACCCAGGACGTCTTCGCCGCCCTCTCCATCAAGGCCACCGAGCAGCTTACCTTCGACTGGAACGCCCAGGCCTACACCAGCCGCTTCAACGAGGTCATCGGCATCAACCGCGTCACCCAGGAGCTCATCGACACGTGGACCTACATCGCCGGGCCCGTCCAGCCCAACAACCGCTTCGGTGACCCCCTCAACTCCATCGGGCCCTTCGGCATCAACGCCAACTTCGCGCTCCTTGACCCCGCCGAGGCCCGCCGCGTGAAGGTCTATCCATGGCAAACCATCAACGCCCCCTCCGACCTCGCCGCCGGCAAGCGCTTCTCCTCCCAGCTCGTCGCCACCTACCTCGTCAACGAGGACACCAAGGTCATCAACCGCGCCTACGGCGAGACCCAAGATAGCCGCAAGATCTCCGGCTACGGCTACACCGAGTGGGTCCCCGAGAACTGGATGATCAACGACCGCATCGAGGTCCACCACGCGTTTGACCCGGCCATCAAGGACTACGAGACGCCCATCAAGACCATCTCCGGCCTCGACTTCCGCTACTCCAGCCTCCTCTCCTACCAGGACTTCTCCGTCGAGCCCTTCTTCCTCTACGACGTCACCCAGCCCCCTTCCACCTTCCGGCTCCCCTTCAACCCCGCCGTCATCAGCGCCGGCGGCGGCTTCAACGTCCCCGGCCAGCCCGGCTACGGCGCCAACCCCTTCCCCTCCGCCGGCAACCAGGACAGCACCCTCCTCCAGTCCGCCCTCTTCACCCAGTGGGACATCCAGCTCCACGAGAAGTTCAACCTCATCGCCGGCGGCCGTGGCGACTACTTCAACGCCGATGCCGCCAGCCCCGTCATGGTCGAGCGCGCCCGCGGCGCCTTCTACGACTCCGAGGCCGACGTCCTCAACGGCTCCGTCTTCGTCAGCGGCGTCCTCAAGTGGACCCCAACCCTCAGCTCCTACGCCACCTACAACCTCGTCAACGCCGTCGCCGGCAGCGCCAACTTTGGCGGCGTCGATGGCACCGGCGGCGACGCCGGACTCAAGCGCTCCCTCTCCTCCGAGAGCGAGCTCATCGAGGTCGGCCAGAAGGCCAGCCTCCTCGGCAACACCGTCTTCCTCAGCGCCTCCATCTTCCAGCAAACCCGCGTCGCGCCCGTCCTCGTCGGCCCGCCCATCGGCATCCGCACCCGCGGCATCGAGCTCGAGGCCTTCTACCAGCCCGACCGCAACTTCAACGCCTCCGGCAACCTCACCCTCCAGGACGCCGAGCAGGATGACTTCACCTACCAGCAAACCTTCGACTACCGCGACGGCTACCCCACGTCCTTCCTCGTGGACGGCAAGCCCGGCACCGGCTTCGGCGCCCCCAACTACAACAACCCCTTCGGCCGTCCCACCCGCTCCGGCCGCAGCCGCGCCGCCTCCGTCCCCCAGGTGATGTTCAACGCCTACGTCACCTACCAGTTCGACAATGGCCTCGGCGCCAGCATCGGACCCCAGCTCACCGGCGAGCAGTGGCAGAACCAAGAGGGATCCCTTCGCATCCCCGTCCAGTACACCCTCAACGCCTTCGTCTTCTACCGACGCCCGCGCTGGGAGGTGCAGGTCAACTTCCTCAACCTCACCGACGAGCGGAACTGGACCTCCATCGACCCCAGCTTCGCCGGCAACGACGTCATCTTCCCAGAGCAACCCTTCCGCATCAGCGGCCAGGTCCGCTTCAAGTTCTAGCCCCCGATGCCATCACGGCGTCGGCGCGCCCCGCTCCTGATGGGACGCGCCGACGCTTTCCCAAACCCCACGCTTCACGGCGCCGACCATGGCCCAGCCCTTTTCTCCCGCCCCACGCTCGATCCCGGATTCGTGTTCCACTCCCCAACGCCGCCCGCTCCTCTCATTCCTCCTCCTCGCCCTCGCGCTCCTTCCCTCCTGCCGCGAGGCCCCCGCTCCCGCCCGTCCAGCCGCGGGACCCATGCCCCATGGCGCCCCTTCCCCGACCCTCCATTTCATCCATGACTGGGTCCCGGAACCCGAGCACGGCGGCTACTACGCAGCCTCCATCCTCGGCATCTGGAAAAGCCTGGCCCTGAACGTCGAGGTCCTCGTCGGCGGCCCCAATTCCGAGATCGAGAAGCGCGTCGCCCTCGACCCCTTCGGCCTTGGCATCGTGCGCGGCGACGCCGTCTTCGTCGCCGTCGAGCGCGGCCTCCCTGTCGTCGCCGTCAACTCCTACTTCCAGCACGATCCCCAGGGGATCATGGTCCGCGAGGATTCCCCCGTCCGCACCTTCGCCGACCTCGACGGCCACGAGGTCGCCGGCCAGACAGGCGCCACATGGCAGCTCTACCTCCAGCGCAAGTTCGGCCTCCCGCGCATGCGCGTCCGCCCCATCACCGGCAACGTCATGAACTTCGTCCATGACCCCTCATGGATCATGCAGGCCTACCCCACCAGCGAGCCCTACTACGCCCTCAAGGAAGGCGTTCGCTCCCGCTTCCTCCCCATCTCCGAGTCCGGCTTCGACCCCTACCGCGTCATCATCGCCAACAAGAAGCTCGTCAGCGACCACCCCGGACTCGTCGCCGCCTTCAGCCGCGGCGCCTACCTCGGCTGGCAGGCCTACTTCACCAACCCCGTCCCGGTCCATGAACACATCGGGCGCATCTCCCCGTCCATGGAGCCCGACGGCATGCGCTTCAGCTACGTCAAGATGCGCGAGCTGCGCCTCGTCGAGGGCAACCCCGCCACCGGCGAGTCCATGGGGCACGTCAACCTCCAGCGCTGGCTCCACCTCGGCGCCACCCTCAAGGACCTCGGCGTCATCAAGTCCGTCCCGCCCATCCAGTCCGTCGTCTCCACCGCCTTCTCCCCCGACGCCCTCGGCATCAACCCATCCCTCGGCCCATGGTTCTGGTCCAACGCGCCCGTCGTCCCCCGCAAGCCCTAGCTCCCATGCCACTCACCCCGGCTCCTTCAACCAGCCCCCGCCGCCTCCTCGTCCGCAACATCGGCCACCTCGTCACCATGGACGCCTCCCGCCGCGTCCTCCGCAATGCATGGCTCCTCGCCGAGGATGGCTGGGTCCGGC
>CAIYFP010000120.1 GCA_903925515.1 uncultured Verrucomicrobiota bacterium | reverse complement strand
GGCCCTTCGGGTTGCTCCAAGAATGCCCCGGGGCTTCGTGGTTCGTCCGTCACAGACCGCTGCGGGTAGGCTCCGTCCTCACGCCTTGCCCCGGGGCATTCTTGGAGCAACGAAACACCAGCGATTTGTGAGACACGACACGAGCCCCGGCCCGCTGCCACGCCCCTACTCCGACAGCGACGTCGCCGCCCCAATCCGTTGCTCCATCGCCCGGACAATCGGCAACGCACGGGCCACCGTCGTGGATTCCACCTGCCCCGGAAACGACCGAAGCCCAACGTTCGCGATCCCGATCACCTCCCCGTTGCGGTCGTGGATCGGCAACGTCACCCAGGTGACCTCCTTGCCCTTGGTGAAGTACGCCCGGTTCTCGTCCCATGTCTTCTGCTCGGCATCGTTCGCCTTCCGCCCCTTCTCCTCTCCGTTGCGCGCCGCCAGCACCACGATGTCCCCCGCGCCGCCCGCCCTCCCCAGCACCCTCAGGTCCGCAAGGCGCGGGTTCTTCTCCAACGCCTGCCGCAGCAAAACCGCAGCAAGGCTCTCCAACGGCCGGTACGTCAGCCGCAGGTCGCTGAAGTGCGCCGTCGAGTCCGACTTCGTGAAGAACCCCACCTTGCCCACCGCATGCGAGTTGTCCGTCAACGCCGGGATCCCCTCCTTGCCGTCCACCATGACCTCGATGCGATTCCCCGTGCACCGGACCGCCAGCTCATGCCATTCCCCCTTCCCAATCGCAAGGTCCGGCCCGATCGGAGCCGATCGCTGCCCGCCCACGAACTTGTAGAACCGGATGTTGCGCCCCAGCGTGCTCACCCGGACCACATAAAAGTTGTTCTCGTCCACGAACCGGAATACCAACCCAGCCATCTCCGCGATCCCCGCCCCCGCCACTTGGAATCGTGTCCGTGCCTCGAAGTCCCCATACCTCTCCTCCTCGAAAACAAACAACGGGTACCGCTCGTCCGTGGCGTCCAGCTTCGTCTGCGAAATCACGGCCCGGCGCGTGTACTTGGGAGCAAGGTCGCTCAACGGCTTGATCGTAGGCGGCACCTCCGCCAACACCGCCTTCCATTCGGCGTCGGCACCCTGCCCCACCCGGTAGGCCTTCCATCCGGGCGGACGGTCCCCCTCCCGAAGCGTGGCAAAGTCGAAGATCCGTTCCTCCCCACGAACGCCCCATGCCACCCACACCGCAAGCCATGCCGCCAACCATCCTCGCGTCATGCCCCTACGCTACAGGTGCCTCGTCCCGTTTTGGAGTCCTTGTTGACCAGAGTTTCATGTCTCCCCACGACGGCCAGGGGCCGGCTGGCCCCGCTGCGCCGCCTCCACCGCCGGAGCCCGGCGTAGCCGTCATGATGCACCTGGGACGGACGTGATCCTCAAACGTAACCGTCCGGCGGAACCGTTGTTGCCCGGCTCTCGGCCGGGTGCGGGTGTGCCGAGTCGTTGCGCTGGATGGACCGGGGCGGCAGCCGACGGCTTCCCCCGGTGGGCTGACGCCCGGATCAGTCCGGCGGGACCGCAGCCCCGGCGGCCCGGGCCCGCGCGTCTCGCCAGCCTGGCGGCGTCAGATCCCAGATGTCCTTCTGGGGATGCCGTCCCATTCGGGGGATGATGTCGCAGAGGTATCCGTAAGGTTCCACGCCCAGGCGACGACAGCTCCCCATCAGGGTAAACAGGTTCGCCGCGCGCTCGCCCCCGACCTCCTGCCCCACGTGCAGCTCGTTGCGCCGCCCCATCACCACGCTCCGCAGCGCGTGCTCG
>CAIYFP010000119.1 GCA_903925515.1 uncultured Verrucomicrobiota bacterium | reverse complement strand
TACACGCCCGCCGACCTGCGCGAGGACGAGGTCGTCATCAACGACTGGCTCGCGTCGGACCTCGGCATCGGGCCGGGCGCGTCGCTGGAGATGTCCCACTACGAGGCCGACAGCGCGGCGCGGCTCGTCGAACGGACCAACGTGTTCAAGGTGCGCGCCGTGGTGCCGATGCGCGGCGCGTGGGCGGACCGTTCGTTGATGCCGGAGTTCCCGGGCTTGGCCAAGGCGGAGAGCACGCACGATTGGGACGCCGGGTTCGAGCTGGTGCACAAGATCCGGGACCCCGACGAGGCCTACTGGAAGCAATGGCGCGGCACGCCCAAGGCGTGGGTTCATCCCGAGGCCGGCCGCCGCATGTGGGCGAACCGCTTCGGCTCATGGACGGCGATCCGCTGGATGGTCCCCGCCGGAATGGACCCGGGCGATCTTGCGAGGCAGGTGGCGGCCAAGGTGAGGTCGGGCGTCCAACCCTCGGACGTCGGGCTCGCCCTGCGCCCGGTGCGCGACGAGGCCCTGCGGGGCGCGGCCACCGGCACGGCGCAGATGTTCGTGGGATTGTTCGTCGGGTTCAGCCTCTTCTTGATCGTGTCGGCGTTGCTGCTGACGTCGTTGCTGTTCCGCTTCGGCGTCGAGCAACGGGCGGGCGAGGTGGGCATCTTGCTGGCGCTGGGGTGGAAGCCCGGGCAGGTGCGGTCGTTGTTCCTCGCGGAGGGCGCCGTGCTCGCGTTGCTGGCGATGGTGCCGGGCGTTGCGCTGGGCGTCGCGTATGCCCGGGGCATCCTGTGGGGATTGAACCATGTCTGGAGCGCGGCCATCGCCGGGTTGGGCGTCGGCTTCGAGACGAACGTCGTCTCGCTGGCGGGCGCGGCGTGGGGCGGCGCCGTGGTGGGCTTGGCGACCATGACGTGGACGTTGCGCGATCTGGCGCGACGCCCCGCGCGGGAGTTGTTGAACGAGGGCGCGGGCGGGGCCGGCCCGATGCCCCGCGCGGGGTGGGCCAGCCCACGGCGAATCCCATGGGAATGGGCGCTCCTGGTGGGGTCTGTCGCGTTGCATGGCTTTGGCTGGAGGGCGCCAGAGTCGGATCGGCCCGGGCTCTTCTTTGGATCGGGGGCGTTGTTGCTGGTGGCCGGTTTGGCGGGGATCCGCCGTTCATGGATGGGCCGGGGCAAGATGGGGCGCGGGCTGTCCTTTCGTGAGTTGGCTTGGCGTGCACCCGGGCGGCAGCCGGGGCGTTCGCTGGCCACGGTGACCCTGCTGGCTTCGGCGACGTTCCTCATCGTGGCCCTGGCGGCCTTCCGATTGGAGGCGCGGCGCGATTCGGCGCGGCGCGCGGGCGGCACCGGGGGCTTCATGCATTGGGTGGAGACGGCGCTTCCCGTGGCCCAGGACGTGCGCACCAGCCGTGGCCGCGAGGCACTCGGCATGGCGGAGGCGGATTTCGAGGGCGTCGAGGTCGTCCCGGTGCGTGTGCGGGACGGCGACGACGCGAGCTGCCTGAACCTGAGCAAGGCGGTGCGGCCCAGGTTGCTGGGCGTGGACCCGGCGGCGATGGCGGCGCGCGGTTCGTTCACCTTTGCGGGGTTCGGCAAGGGCGTGGACCCCGCCCTCGGCTGGCGATGCCTTGAGCGCAAGGGAGACGACGACGCCATCCCGGTGGTGGGCGACATGGCGTCGATCCAGTACGCGCTCCAGCGAAGGCTAGGCGACGTGCTGGAGCTGGAGGACGGGCAGGGTGGAACGATGCGGGTGCGGTTGGTGGGGGCGTTGAGGAACAGCGTTCTGCAAGGGAGCCTCGTGATGGCCGAGGAGACATTCCGGCGCAGGTTCCCGGGCGAGTCGGGCTGGAGGATGTTCTGGGTGGAGGCGCCGGCTGCGCGGGAGGAAGCGACGCGCACGGCGTGGGGCCGGGCCTTGCAGGACCACGGGGGCGAGGTGACGTCCATGGTGGGGCGGCTGGAACGTTTCAACGCAGTTCAAAACACATACTTGGGGACGTTCCAGGTGCTGGGCGGGCTTGGGTTGCTTCTAGGGAGCGCGGGCCTTGGGATCGTGGTGCTGCGCAACGTGCACGAACGGCGTAGCGAGCTGGCGATCCTGCGAGCGACGGGGTTCGCGGCGAGCCGGGTTCGGCGCCTGGTGCTGTGGGAACACGCGACGCTGGTGGTATTGGGGCTGGTGCTGGGCTTGGCGTCGGCATGGGTGGCTGTGGTGCCGGTGGCCTTGGGTGGGGGCGGCAGCGGCTTGCCGTGGGGCACGTTGGGGCCGGTGCTTGCGGCCGTCGCGCTGAACGGACTCGCATGGACATGGCTCGCCACCCGCTGGGCTTGCAGGGGTGGCCTCATGGAGGCGTTGCGAGGGGATTAGGGCGGGGAAGAGGGTTTCGTGGGGTGCCTGGCGACGCGTGTGCGCCCACAGGACGGCCGCTTTCCCGTCCGGCCGCGCCGTTCGGACGCCAAATTCGCGGTGCCATGTTTTTGGTCGCCACGAGGCACGGCCACGGCAACATGCCACCCATGGAAAAGGGCTCGCCGGCGGCGTCCTCCCAAGGCCCGGCCCCGGGCCCCTCACCCGATGCCAAGGCCGCCCATGAATTCCTGGTGGAGCTGACGACGCGCATCGCCACCCGGAGGCTTCCCTATCGCGATGGTGACGAGCAAACCGCCCTCGTAAGCCTTCGCGACCTGTTCAAGCTGGGCAGGGATATCGTGGCCAAGCACCACGGGTGCCACCGGGCCGCCTTCATCATCGGGCGCATCCTTAATGACCGCGTCGCGCCCGTCACCGCCGAGTGGCATCGCAAGTCCATCGCGGGCCTGCTCAAGAGCCGCGACGGCGGCGACACCTTCCGCGAGCAACTGCGAGGGCTCCAGGACGCCCTCCGCATCGAGGCCGAGCAGCTCGC
>CAIYFP010000118.1 GCA_903925515.1 uncultured Verrucomicrobiota bacterium | reverse complement strand
CCCCTGCCCTCGGCTGGCGTGAGCTTGCGACCGATGCCCCGGAGCGATTGGGACGTTGCGGCGATGGCTTCGAGGATGGGGCCGGGACCGGGCAGTAGCTGGGCGTCGAGTTCGGCCACGTCTGCGAGTAGCATGTGGGCGGCGGCCTGCACTTCCCGGAGGGCGCGCTTCTCGGCGAGGATGGGGAGGTTGTAGGCAAGCGATCCGCCATCATTCTTGTTCAAGTCGGCCAGCAGGTCGTTGCGGCCGTTGAACACCCCAGACAACAACAACGCCTCCATGGAGACCGGCACCCCACGGTCGCGGAGGTTGTCGATCCCGTTGAGGATGAGCGGGGCGTCCCCATGCGTGAACATGTCGAGGTTTAGCAGGGACCGGCCTCTGCCCCCGTCACCGATGCACGCGGCGAGCGCGGCGAGTTCCATCTCCAGGTTGGCAGGAACGTTCACCGGTCACCCCCTGCGATGGCCTGGGCATGGTCGGCGAGCCGGGATTCAATCGGCCCCAGTTGGGCCTCCAGTTCGGCGATGCGTTCGGCCCTGTTCGGTGCCTCGTGGATCCGGAGCACCTTCACCTTCGAGAGCTCGGCCTTCAGCTCGTCACGTCGCTTTTCAAGCGCGATGAGGTCCGTGGTCGAGAGCCTTCGAGAGGATGGACGCCTTGGGTTCTTAGATTCTTGGTTTCTTTCTCCATGTATAGGGTTCGGCCATGGAGCGGCATTTCGGTGGCGGAGCGTTCCGTCATCATGGCCGGGCGTTCCGTCATCATGGCGGAGCGTTCGGATGCCGTCCCCGGGCTTGCGGCGGCGGTCGCCAGTTGGGTCGAGGAGTTCGATTTCATCGGATTGGACCGGCCCCGGCGGCGCGGTCCTTCGGATCACTCCAGCGGATTCAAGGTCCGCCAACCGGCGCGTGACCGTGCGAACGCCAAGCCCGCACCGGATGGCGATGGCGTTTTGTGTTGCCTTGAACGGGTTCGCGTTGAACTCCGACGCCATCTCCGTCAACGCGACATAGACGGCCAGCCCCGAGGCGATGTCGGGCACCTTGTCGCGGATGAGTTGCAGGGTTGGCCGATGGTACCAGCCCCATGGGAAGGCTGCGCTCATGCGTCGTCCACCTTCCTCTCCCGAGGCTGGGATGCGTCGGCCCATGATCGAGCAACTACGGGTCCAGTGGACTTGCTTGGTCGCGGTCGTCGTCGAGGTCGTTGGCGTTGTTCCAGCAGGTCCACGAACTCGGACGAGAGCACGAGCCCACCACGAGCACGCCATGCGCGTGCGGCCGGGTGCCACTTCACCCTGCCACCCCGCTTTCCGATGCGGTGGCGGGGCCACGGCGGCGCGGGACGGGGCCTGGGTGGATGTCGCGTCGGCTGTACCCAAAGCGGCGGCGGAGCATGCGGGCCAGCAAGTCGCGGTCGAGCGCGATGCGGTCCACGAGTCGATGCGTCGAGGCGGATGCGCGGCGGGTCCTCACGCGGCACCCCCAACCGTTGCAGTTGCACCTGCGGCGGGAGCAGGTCGGAGGGTCACCCGGCGTTTGGATGCGACCAGGAACTTGTCCCTCACCCAAGCGTCACCCTCTGCGGTGGGGATCAGGATTTTCCGGGTGGAGACGACGAGGGCGGGAAGCCCTTGGTTGCGCCAATAGTCCACGAGGCGCGCGGACACGCTATGGCGTTGTGCAAATGCCGACTTCGTCAGGGATACAGGCGT
>CAIYFP010000117.1 GCA_903925515.1 uncultured Verrucomicrobiota bacterium | reverse complement strand
CCATGACGGGCATCAAGCCCGCGACACCAACGCCGCGTTGCAGCATCGGGACACCGTGAGGAGCAGCGCCCCCCGGAGGCCCGGGGCATTCTTGGAGCAACCCGAAGGGCCGCGGCTCTTTTCGCGTCCCACGTCGTGGCTCGCTCCTCGTGGGACACGAAAATCCCTCGCGACGAAACACCAGCCATTTGTGAGACACGACACTAGCCCCCGAGCACCTGCCTCGCGAAGTCCGGCGGCAAGTGCAGCCACCGTTGCGTCACCGGGTTTTGCAGCACGAAAAGCAACGCGAACGTCGAGGCATCCACCAACCCGTGCGCCACCACCGCCTCCCATGTCGAACGGCGCCACACCTGCACCGCCCCCAGTCCGAGCCCCAGCATCCCGGTCGTCAACATCCCCATCCACCCCTGTGGCAGGTGCGCCAACCCAAACAACACCGACGACACGCCTACCGCCGTCCATTGCGCCGTGGGCAGCGCGTGACGGTCCCCAAACAAGGCCCGGAACCCGCGCATGAACGCCGCCCGCCACAACTCCTCCCTGAGCCCTGCCACCACGAAGCTCACCCACGTCGCGCATGCGAGCGCGTACCAAGGGTCCCCCAAGGCCTCCAACGGCATCAGGCTCTCAATCTTCGGGCGCAGCCCTCGCACCTTCTCCATGGCGGCTGCCCCGTGCCGAAGCTGGAGCACCCCCGCCGTCACAAGGATCGGCACCGCCACCGCCACCCGCAGCCCCACGAACCACGCCGTGCCCCAAACCCACGTCCAGACGTCGTGCCGCCGTGCCCCCCATACCTCGCGCCGCCCCCGCCACACGCATGCCAGCCCCGCAAGAAAGGGCACGGCAAACACCGCAAGGCTGGCCGACGTCTCCTTCATCAACGTCCATGCGTCCCCGCTCATCGCCGGCCCGTCGCCGCCGTTCACCTTCGCAAGGACCGTCATCGTCCCGATGTAGCCCAGCATCAGCCCCAGCATCACCAGCCATCCCCGGCGCGATGCCCCGGGCCCGCCTTCCAGCAGCGGCGGCACCCTTTCCGCCGCGTGCCGCCCAACTCCGTCGGTGATGACTGGCGGGATGTTCATCGCGTGCGCGTCGTTCGCGGCGATGCATCCGCCGCCGCCCGGCATGCCTCCGCCAGCCGTGCCAGTCGCCCAAGGAACGCCTCCCGGTCCCCCTCCTCCAACACCCCGAGGACCTCCGTCTGCAACCCCATCGCGACCGCCCGGCACGTCTCGTACTGCGACGTCCCGGCCTGCGTGACCCGGATCCGGTACGCCCGCCGGTCCGATTCATGCGGATGCCGCCCGATCCAGCCCGCCCGTTCCATCCGTTCCAGCAACGACGCCACGGTGTTCGGGTCCGAGGACATCAACGTGGTCAGGTCCCGCTGCGTCAGGCCCATGGCGTCCCCCTCCAGCAACGTTCGCAGCACGGTGAACTGGTCGGGCGTCACCCCCGTGTGCGCGATGCGCCGCCGGAACGCTTGGTTGAGGCCGTACCATGCCCGCCGAAGCAAGGGCGGCAGGCGCCGCCGTGACGGCGAATCCACCGGCGTCCCGGCCCTCGCGCCTGCATTCCCTGCTCCCACCGCCGCTGGACGACGCCCCGCCATGCTCATTCCCGGTCGTCCGGCCCCGGCTGCCCGTCCGGCAGCTCGTTCGCGTTCACCCAGCAAATCGTCCTCCAAATCAGCACCCCCATCCCCGCCAACACGACCACCGCCAATCCCAGTCCCGCCAACACCTCGCCCATCCGGGACGCCTGCACGTAACGCATCGGGTACACAAACGACGCCACCGCCACCCCCCCCAGCACCGCCGTGAATCGCCGAAGCCGCGCCCGGGCCTCCGGCGTCCCCTCCTCCTCCGCACGCCACAGCACGTTCCAGAAGCGCAACCCCAGCCCCAGCCCCATCAACACCAGCGGCACCGCCGCCCAATGCCAACGCAACGCCAGCTTCCCATGGCTCGCCCGCTCGAACACCGCCAACGACGCCAGCATGCCCCCGAACGCCAGCCCCGTGG
>CAIYFP010000116.1 GCA_903925515.1 uncultured Verrucomicrobiota bacterium | reverse complement strand
GTTCACCCGGACGGACGGCCGCGTTTTCTCAGCCAGCTCCAGCATCACCGGCGCGCTGATTCCGCCCGCGACGGCCACCAACATCGTTCGCGTCGCCGTCGGCAATTCCCACGCCCTGGGCCTGCGAACCAACGGCACCGTCCTGGCGTGGGGTTCCAATGGCTTCGGACAACTTGCCGTCCCGTCCGGCCTTTCCAACGTCGTCGCCGTCTTTGCCCAAGGCGACCTCTCCGCCGCCATTACGCGCGCGCCCGGCATCGTGCCGCCCCCGGCCAACCGCGTGGTCGAGGAAGGCGATTCCCTCGCCCTGAGGGTGACCGTCGCGTCGGCGGACCCCGTGAGCCTCCAGTGGCTTCGCAACGGCCTTCCCATCCCCGATGCCACCAACGCCCTTCTCGCGCTCCCCGCACTCGACGGCTCCTACGCCCTGCGTGCCTCCAACGCATGGCAAGCCGTCGTTTCTCCCGTCACGGTCGTTCGCACCGTGGGCAAGATCGAATGGCGCTGGCACGAGGCCTCGCCCGGGCAACGTTTCCTCCTCCTTCGCTCCTCCCGCGCCACGCGCGCCCGCCTCATGGCCTCCACCAACCTGCTCGACTGGGCGCCATCCGAGCCCATCGACATTCCCGCCGAGGGCCTGCTGTGGAATCCCTCCAGCCTCCCGGACGCCCCCGCCGTGTTCCTGCGCGCCATGGTCGAGTGACATGGCATTGCGTCCCCTTGGCCCGGCATGCATGGCACCGGGCTCGCTCCGTCCTCGCCTCGCATCACGGCCCCGATATCCTCGCGCCATGCAAATCCACGTCGGCATCGTCACCGTCTCCGACCGGGCCTCCTCGGGCGTGTACGAGGACCTCGGTGGCCCCGCCCTCAGGGAGGCCTCCGCAAGGAACGGATGGCTCGTCGTCGCCGAGGAAGTCGTCCCGGACGACGTCCCGGCCATCCAACGCGCAATCCGCACATGCGCCGCGCGCGGAGCCCACCTTGTCCTGACCACGGGCGGCACCGGCGTCGCGCGCCGCGACGTCACCCCGGAGGCCGTCCGCGCCATCGCCGACAAGGAGATCCCGGGGTTCGGCGAGGTCATGCGAATGAAGAGCCTTGCCCTGACGCCCAACGCGATCCTGTCCCGGAGCCTTGCCGCCGCCGTGGGCCCCACGTTGGTCCTGTGTCTTCCCGGCAAGCCGGCCGGCGCCGTTGATTGCCTCGGCTTCGTCCTCGGCGCCATCCCGCACACCGTGAAGGTGTTGCAGGAGGTTCCCACAAGCTGCTGACCGAGATCCCGCGATGTTCTCGTCGCCATTCGCCAATCGCCATTCTGGCCTCCTCTCCAAAATGGAAGGGGCGGGACCGACAACCCGTCCATCGACAAGGCCAAGCCCGACCACCCGGCCCCAATGCAAGAACGGCGGCTGAAGAAGGCTTCCCAGCAAGGAAATGGCTGGCCCACCAAGGCGGACGAGATCCTTTGGGATCAATCCGAGACCCCACCCTGGGGGCGAGCTGGGAATGAGCCGGCTTGGGGCGTGGGCGGGTCCACTCGACCGGCGGCAAGGTGGCGGAGCTGTCTCGGCCCAGAATTGGGAATGATCCGCGGCAGGATGCCGCTGCCGCGTGAGGACTCGCGGCCCCCAGACGGCGCGATGGCGGGATTTCCATCGTGGGGCTTGGGTAACCCATGCCCAAGCGCCATGCGGGAGCTCAATCGTCCCGCCTACGGTTCCATGGGCCGTTCCCGCGCCCAACGCCGCATCAACTCCACGTTCGACCGGATCACTGGCCCGGCGTTGTCCCGAAGCGCGTTGCTCACGTACGCCTCCTCGTCCTCCGGCGTCGCTCCCGCATCCCCATGGACCCGGGTCCATTGCGCCAGCGCCGCCCGATGCCGGGCCAACTCCCCCGCCCACGCCGGCTCCCCGGCGAGGTTGCGAAGCTCGTTCGGGTCCGCCTCGAGGTCGTACAACTCCTCGCGCGGACGCTCCGCGGCCATGACAAGGGACTGCGCCCCGTCCAACGCCCCCTCGGCATGCAGGCGCCGCATCGCGGCAAGGATCGCCTTCTCGTCCTTGTAACGGTTCGGCTGCAACCACGGGCGCGTCGGGTAGTGATTGCGGATGTACTTGAACCGCTCGCTCCGCGCCGACCGAATCCGGTCCACCGTCTCGTCGGCCCGGTCACGCGCTGCGAACACGAACTCCCGCCCCGGCCGGCCCGGCTCGAACAGGTCCCGCCCATGCATCCATGCGGGAACCCGAAGCCCCGCCAGCACCAGCGTCGAAGCCGCGATATCGATGTGCTCCACCATGTCGCGCCGGACCTCGCCCCGGCCTATCCCCGGCCCCGCCACGACCAAGGGCACCCGGATCCCCGCGTCATAAAGGAACTGCTTCGCCCGCACATGGCTCACCCCATGGTCCGTCCACACGAACACCACCGTCCGCTCCAGCTCCCCCGCCTCGCGCAGGCACGCAAGGACCCGTCCCACCTCGTGGTCCATCATCCGGAC
>CAIYFP010000115.1 GCA_903925515.1 uncultured Verrucomicrobiota bacterium | reverse complement strand
GGTGGTGGGATTGGAGGGCGCGGGTCTGGGGCGTGCGTTGGCGTTCGAGGCGGAGGCGGTCTCGGGGATTGGGCCGTTCGACGCGGTGCAGGGATGGGTGGGATGCGAGGCGCGGGAAGGGCTGAACTGGTATTGGGTGAGCCAGTTGCCGAGGGCGGAGCTGGAGCGGGTCTCGGCCATGCTGGGTGCGGCGGGGGCGGAGTTGGCGGGGGCGCTTCATCCGTGCGGGTCGCCGGCACGGCAGGGGCCGGGAACGGGCGGATGGCAGCGAATCGAGCTTTGGGAAGACCGGGTGGTGTGCGTGGACGGCCTTGCTCACCAGTCGCCATGGGTCCGGGTCCTTGAAATGCCGCCGTCGCGGCCGGGGTGGCGGGAGCTGGCGTCGGGGTGGTTCCAAGCTTTCAAGGGGGAGCGGACGATCTTGGCGGCAACGGGCGCGTTGGCGCGCCATGGGCCGGGGTTGGCACGGGTATTGGAGGACGAGGGGGAGCTGAGGGGCTGGCTTGCAGGCTGGGCGGCGGTGCTGGGGTCGGACTTTTCGAGGGTGCCGGTAGTGCGCCCCGTGAGGTCCGCCGGGACGGCGCGAGGGAGGGTGATGAGGGGGCCGATGGCACTGGCTGCGGGGGTGTTGTTGGCGTGCGGGATGCATTGGACATGGATGCGGGCACGAGCGGCGGGCCTGATCCGGGAGCTTGCCGAGGCCTCGCGTCCGGCGGCCGAGTGGGCCGAGCAACGGAAGCGGGCTGACGGGCTGGAGGTTGAGCTGGCGGCGGCGCGGTTGGAGTTGAAGGGAATGCAGGAACTGAGGGTGCAGTGGAAGGACACGCTGGACCGCGAGCACCGCAGGCACGCGACGCTTCTGAGGGCGTTGGGGGAGCTCATGCCGGAGGGCGCGTTGCTTGCAGGCCTGGAGGAGGGGCATGGGGAGATGCGGATCTCCACGGTTTCGTTGTCACCGGAGGCCTCCGGATTGGGGGTGCGGATGGAGCAATGCATGGAGCCGTTCGGCTGGCGGGTGGAACCGCCAAGCCGGAGGGGTCTGGGGATGCTGGCAGGGGGCGGGCCATGGCAGGTGGAGTGGACCCTGAGGATCCTTGCGCCGCCGCCGGGCGAACCGACGTCGGGGCCTACCAACGTGGCGGCGGGCTTGTCAATCGAGGCGGCGCGGGCGTCGGTGATGGCGGTGGGCATTCGGGGTGGCGACGCAGGCAGGGTTCCCGAGGGGGGGACGAGAAACGGGGGTGGACGATGAAGGGCGTAGGGGGGAACGACGGGATGCGAGGTAGGGTGCCAAGCTGGTTGGTGAGGCGGGGGCCAGCCATGGTGGCGTTGATGGCATACCTGGGATGGAGCGGGGTTGGGGCCGTCCGGGAGCAACGGACCTTGCAAGGAAAGATCGACGCGGCGCGTGCATCGGCGCCTCGGCCGGCCGACATCGAGGCGGAGCGGGTGCGTGCGGTTGAGTTGGCGAGGGAACTGGATGAGGCGCGTGGGGGGCTGGCGACGCTGCGGGGGGACCTTGCGCGGCTGGGCGGGACATGGACGAACGCGGTGGCCCGGCTGGCCGGGGCGGAGGAGTTGGCGGCGTTGTGGGGGAGGCACGGGCTTCGGCTTGAGGAGCAGGCCTTGGTGACGGGGGATGCGTCGTTGCCCCCGACGTTGCAGCAGTTGGTGGACCGCGCGAGGGCGGTGATGGGCAAGGGGCGGCATCCGGTGGCTTGGGAGGTTCGGTTGCGCGGGGGCTACATGGGGATGTTGGGGGCGCTTGAGGAGCTGGCGGTCGCGGAGGTGGCGGTGGTGCCGTTGAGCCTTGCGATGAGGGCCTTGGAAGGGAGCGACGACAAGGAGTGGAGGCTTCGACTATGGCAGTAGAGTCGGTTTCGGGAAGATGCCCCGATGAGCTGGGGCGGCTGGCGAGGATGGCGGCCCAGATGGGCGGCTCGGATGTCCACCTTGTCCCCGGACGTCCGCCGCACGTCAGGCTGGGCGGGCAATTGCGGGCCATGGCCGGGGAGGACCCGCTTGCGGGCGAGCGGCTTGGGGAGTTGGCGAGGGTGTTGGTGGGCGAGGCGGGGCTGGCCCGGCTGGCGGGAATCGGGGACGCGAACGGGGCGGCGACATGGGAGGGGGTTCGATTTCGGTTCAACGTTTTCCGGCGCGGCGAGGGCGAGTGCATCGCGTTGCGGTTGCTGGAGGGGCGGGTACGGACGCTTGGGGAGCTGGGCTTGCCGGAGTCGTTGTACGGGCTCTGCGACCTTGGGGATGGGCTGGTGGTGGTGGCGGGTCCCACGGGTTCTGGCAAGAGCATGACGCTGGCGGCGTTGATCGACCGGATCAACAGGACGCAGGCGGCCCATGTGGTGACGATCGAGGACCCGGTGGAATACGTGCACGGCGCGGGCAAGGGGCTGGTGAACCAGCGCGAGGTGGGGCGGGACTGCGTGTCGTTCCATGAGGCGTTGGTGGCGGCGCTGAGGCAGGACCCGGACGTGATCCTCGTGGGGGAAGCGCGGGAACTGGAGACGATGCGCGTGGCCATGGTGGCGGCGGAGACTGGGCACCTTGTCTTCACGACGGTGCATGCGGGCGACTGCGCGGGGGCGGTGGAGCGGTGGGTTTCCGTGTTCCCGGCGAACGAGCAGGAGGGCGTCCGGCGACAGTTGTCGCTGGTGTTGAGGGCGGTGGTCGCGCAGCACCTGCTGGCAGCGGACGGCCCGGCTGCGGATGCGGGCACCGGGGTGCAGGGAAGGCGAAGGCGGGTCGCAGCGAGCGAGGTCCTCCGTGTGAACCCGGCTGTGGCCAACCTCGTGGCGACCGGCCGGACGGCGCAGGTGTACTCGGCGATGGAGGTGGGGCAGGGGCAGGGGATGCAGACGCTGGACCATGACCTAGCGCGACTGGTGTCTGCGGGCGTGGTGCGGGAAACGACGGCGCTGGCGCTGGCGCGGAACCCCGGGGTGCTTCGGGAGCGGGTGAGGCGTGGGACGACGGCGTCGGGGGCAAGGGAGGCCATGGCATGACGGACGCGTTGCCTGTCGAGGCGAGGAGCGGGTTGCTTCCGCTGCGGATGGACGAGGTCCGGGTTGATCCGGCCCTTGCGCTTCGGATACCCGCCGCGCTGGCGATCCGGCGCGAGCTGTTGCCGTTCCTTGCATGGCGCGGGCGGGTTCACGTGGCGTGCGTGGACGTCTCGGATGCGGCGGCGCTGGGGTTGGTCCAGCGGACGTTTGAGCTGCCGGTCGAGATGGTGCCCGCCGAGCCGGATTCGTTGAGGCGGGTGCTGTCCGGCATCCATGGGGGTGGACGTGGCGGGCTCGTGCGCGCGGGCGGGGAGGGAGGCGACGCGAGCGACGCGGCGGCGTTGTCGGACCAGTTGGTGAGGGAGGCGGTGCTGCGGCAGGCCTCGGACGTCCATGTGGATCCTGGCCCGGAGGACGTGCGGGTGCGGGTTCGCGTGGACGGGGCGCTGGAGGAACTACGCCGGGTGCCTTCGGGGATGGCGTCGAGCCTTGCCAACCGGTTCAAGGTCCTTGCGCAGGTGGACATTGCGGAGAAGCGGGCGCCGCAGGACGGGGCGTACCGCCACGCGATGGGGGATGGGCGGATGGTGGATGTGCGGCTGGCGACGTTGCCGACGAGGTGGGGAGAGAGGTTGACGTTGCGGTTGCTGGGGCGGGATGCGGCGGTGCGGGACCTTGGAGGGCTCGGGATGGACGCCGGGCACCTTGCGATCTTCGAGGGCGCGTTGATGAAGCCGCACGGGATGATCCTCCTGACGGGGCCGACGGGGTCCGGCAAGAGCACGACGCTGCATGCCGGGGTGAGGCGGTTGCTGGGGATGGCGCCGTTGAACATCATCACGGTGGAAGACCCGGTGGAGCAGGAGATGGCGGGGGTGGCGCAGGTTGCGGTGGACTCGGCGGACAAGACGTCGTTTGCGAAGGCGTTGCGGAGCATCCTGCGCCACGACCCGGACGTGGTGATGATCGGGGAGGTGCGGGACGCGGAGACGGCCGGGATCGCGGTCAAGGCCTCGCTGACGGGTCATCTTGTGCTCAGTTCCCTGCACACCAACACGGCGGCGGGCGCGGTGACGCGCCTGTCGGACATGGGGGTGGAACGTTACCTTGTGGCCTCGACGCTGCGGCTGAGCGTTGCGCAACGACTGGTGCGGCGCCTGTGCATGAGGTGCCGGACCCCGGGGTTGATGTCGGAGTCGGCGGCGTTGGCGTTGGGCAGGGGGGAGGCGGCAGGCCAACCGTGCTGGACGGCGGGGGGGTGTTGGTACTGCGGGGGGCGCGGGGTCTCGGGGAGGGTGGCGTTGTTCGAGATGCTGCCGATGGACGAGACCTGGTCGAGGGTGGTGACCGGCGGGGCGCATGAGGCGGACTTGGTGGAGGAGATGCGGCGGCGCGGGCACGGGCAGTTGATTGACGACGGTCTCGCAAAGCTTGCGCGCGGCGAGACGACGTCGGAGGAGGTACGCGGGGCGGTGGCATGGGGATGAGGCGAGGAGACGTCATGCCGCAATTCATCTACGACGCGAGGGATGGCGAGGGCCATGTGCGCGAGGGGCGTGAGACGGCGCCGTCGGCGGCGGAGCTTGGGGTTGAGTTGCGGCGGCGTGGCTTGTTGGTGCTGGACGTGAGGGAGGCGGGTCCGGAGGAGCGGGGGCCTGGGATGGGCATGGGCACGGTGTTCACGGGGTTGGCACGAGGCGTGGCGGGTTGGTGGCCGGTGTCGAACGAGGAGGTGGAGGGGGTGCTGCGGCAACTGTCGGTGATGTTGCGGTCGGGATTGACGCTTCTGGGAGCGTTGCAGGCGGCGGGCCAGAACGCCGAGGGTCTGCGGATGCGCCTTGTGCTGGCGTCGGTGATGGGGCGCATCGATGGAGGGGGTACGTTCGCGGGGGCATTGGAGGCGGAGGGCGTGTTCGGGGATTTGACGGTGCAGTTGGCGAGGGTGGGCGAGGAGACAGGGAGCCTTGACGTGGTGCTGGAGCGCGCGGCGGACGCGATCGAGCGGCGCCGGCAGTTGGTGCAGCAGGTGGTGACGGCGTTGGCGTACCCGTTGCTGGTGTTGGTGGCGGCGGTCGGGGTGACGTTGTTCATGGTGCTGGAGGTGATCCCGAGGCTGGAGGGCCTGATGAAGTCGCTGGGGCGCAAGCTGCCTCCGACGACGATGGCGTTGATCGAGGCCTCCACCTGGGCACGGGCGGAAGGGCCGTGGTGGTTGATGGGGTTGTTGTTGCTGGCGTCGGCGTTGGGGCTGGCGTTTCGGATGCCGGGTGCCCGGGTGGTGGCTGACCGGTGGATGCTGGCGGTTCCGCTGGTGGGGGAGGTGCTGCGGGTTGCGGGCAGCGCGATGTTCGCGAGGGCGTTCGCGATCCTGCTGAGGTCCGGGGTGACAGTGCTCGACGGCCTGCGGACGGCCGAGGCCTTGGCGGGGAACCGGCACCTTGCGTCGGTCGTGGCACGGGCACGCGAGGGAGTCCTGGGCGGGGGCGCATTGTCCGAGGGGCTTGGGGGGCGTGGCGGCTTTGTGCCGATGCTGGGCCGGATGGTGGCGGTTGGTGAGGCGACCGGGCGGCTGGAGGAGGTGCTCGAGGAGGTCGCGCGGCATCTGGAGGGGCAGTTGGCGGTCCGGGTGCGGAGGCTGAGCGCTCTGGTGGAGCCCGCGATCATCGTGTTGGTGGGGGGGATCGTGGGGTTCGTGTACGTGACGTTTTTCCTGACCTTGTACGCGGCGGCGGGAAACAGGTGATGAACATGAAGACGGCGAGGGAACGGATTGCAGGGCCCATGCGCGGCATGGGCATGGCGGCGTGGGTCATGTTGGGTTGGATTGGGATGTTTCGTCCGGCGTTGCTGAGGGCGGAATTGAGGGACCCGACGCGTGCGGACGCGTCGTTGCGGCGGGCGATGGAGGAGGGGGCAGGCATGGGAGGTGGAGGGAGGATGAAGGTGGAGGTTGAGGCCGGGACGGGTGATTCCCCGTTTGAAAGGAGGGTAAGCATCATGGACGTGGCGGGGGTGGCGATGGGCGACGTGGCGCGGGTGCTTGCGGCTGAAACGGGGCTGAACATCGCGCCCACGATGGCGGCGGCGACAAACAAGGTGACGCTGCGGCTGGCGGGGCTGCCGGCAGGAACGGTGCTGGAGACGTTGTGCACGTCGCATGGGTTGTGGATGCGGAGGGACGGGGCGACTGGGGTGGTGCGCGTTTATGCGGCCCATGAGTTCCGGAGGGACCTTGGCTCGATGCGGGACGAGCGGACGGAGGTGTTCACGTTGCTGTATCCGAACGTGGTGGATATCGCGCAGGCGGTGGCGGACGTTTTTGGCGACCGGGTGATGGTGAGCGGGCTGGAGTCGGAGGACGCGGGCGTGATGGATCTGCAGCAGCGGTTGCAGCGGTTTGACCTGCTTGACCAGAGGGCGTCTGGGCTTGGGACAGCAGCGCAGGGCGCGGCCGGGGGCATGGGCGGGATGCGAGGGGGCATGGGGGGCGTGGGGAATGGGATGATGGGAAATGGCTTTGCGGGCGGGATGGGCGGGATGGGGCTTGGGGCCGGGACAGGGGGAGGGCGCGCGCGGGCGACCCTGTTGGTTACAAGGGCGAGGGAGTTGGCGATGGGGGGCGCTGACCTGAGCGCGGAGCAGATTCAGGGCATGGCGGGGGGGATGGTTGGCGAGGCCGACGGGCGACGCCGGATGGCCGTGGAGTCGGTTGAGGCGGAGCGGGCGATGGGGCGACGTGCTGCCATCCATGTGGCGGTGATGAGGAGGCAGAACCGGCTTGTGGTGCGCACGGCGGACGAGGAGGCCATGCGAGACATCCGGATGCTTGTGACGCGGTTGGACGTGGCGCAGTCGATGGTGTTGCTGGACGTGAGGGTGTTGCGGGTCCAGTTGGGGGACGGGTTCAACTCGGCCTTTGACTATTCGTTCCTTCGGACTGCCGGGGATGGGGTGGTGAACGGGTCATGGAGCACGGGGGAGATCCAGGGGCCGCCGGGGGTGGGCGTGCCGGGTGCCGGGGTGTTGCCCGGGGCTCCGATGCGGCCGGGAGGCGGAGGGTTTGACTCGCAGTCGATGGTCTTCCAGTACCTTGGGCAGGATGTCCGTGCGAGGTTGTCGCTGCTGGAGACGCGGGGACGATTGAGGTCGGTGGCGACGCCGATGTTGCTGACGGCGAACCAAGAGGTGAGCCGGGTTTTCGTGGGAGAAGAGGTGCCGATCGTGAGGGGATTCAGCGGCGGAGGGGCGATCCCGACGGGCGGGAACGGCGTGGTGGCGCAGAACGCGAACGCGAACGTGGAGTTCCGGCCGGTAGGGACAACGTTGCTGCTGACGCCGAACATCAACGCGGACCGGACGGTGACGTTGCGGCTGGTGCAGGAGAACTCGTCGTTGCGACGGCAGGGGGCGAGCATTCCGGTGCCTTCGGAGGGGGGCGGTTTCCGGAGCCTTGCGGTGGACGTGGTCCAGTCACGCGCCGTGAGCGGGACGTTCATGGCGCAGCATGCGCAGACGGTGGTGGTGGGGGGGTTGGTGGAGGAGCAGGAGACGGAGGACAGGTCGGGGGTGCCGTGGCTGGGTCGGTTGCCGGTGTTGGGGGCGGTGTTCCGGAGGGAGGCGCGGACGCGTGGCCGGAGCGAGCTGGTGGTGATCGTGAGGCCGTTCATCGTGAGCACGCCGGCGGAGGCGGAGGCGATCTCGGCGCGGTTGGCGCGGGAGGTGAGCCTTGAGCCGAGGGCGTGGGGGGACGGGATGGGCACGGTCTTTGGGACGAACGACGTGACGAGCCCGCTGGGTACGGGGAAGGGCAAGGCGGAATCGAGGCCTCGACGTGGCCGATGACGTGGGGCGGATCAGGGCAAGGGAGCGGGGTCGAGGAAGGCGGTGAGGGGGCTGGTTGGGGAGGCGGTGGGGGAGGGGGGGGCGATGCCGGTCTCGAATGCGAGGCGGCCGGCCTCGACGGCCATGCGGAAGGCACGAGCCATGGCCACGGGGCTGGGGGCGACGGCGATGGCGGTGTTGACGAGGACTGCGTCGGCGCCGAGTTCCATGGCCTCGGCTGCGTGGCTTGGGGCTCCGATGCCGGCGTCGATGACGACCGGGACGATGGCCTGCTCGATGATAATGCGGAGTTGGTCGCGGGTTTGGAGGCCTTGATGGGAGCCGATGGGGGAGCCGAGGGGCATGACGGTGGCCGTGCCGACCTCCTGGAGGCGTCTTGCGAGGACGGGGTCGGCGTTGATGTAGGGAAGGACGGTGAATCCCTCGCGGACGAGACGTTCGGCGGCGGCGAGGGTTTCGACGGGATCTGGGAGGAGGTAGCGAGGGTCCGGGTGGATCTCGAGCTTGACCCATCTTGGCAGGCCGGCGGCGGCCGCGAGGCGAGCGAGGCGCACGGCCTCGTCGGCATCCATGGCGCCGCTGGTGTTGGGTAGGAGGAGGTAGCGAGCGGGGTCGATGAACTCGAGGATGTTGGCGAAGGGGTCGCGGGAGCCGGAGAGGTCGGCCCTGCGAAGCGCGACGGTGACGATCTCGGCGTGGCTGGCATCAAGGGCGTCGCGCATGGACTGGGGCGACGGGAACTTGCCCGTTCCCATGAGAAGTCGGGAGGAGAAGGTGCGGCCGGCGATGACGAGGGAGGAATGCGACATTCGACGGGGCGACGATGCCCTCGGCGTTGCCGGGACGCGAGCGGGCAATTGGGGTTGGTATCGCCGGTTGACCCCTGGGGGGTGCAACCATACGGTGCGACGACGATGCCGGGCGCAGCATCCATCACGGAGTTGATCAGGGCGGCCTCCCTTGCGGGGGGTGGTGGGACGGCTTCATGGGACGAGGTTGTGGCGCCCGTGAGGAGCTTTCTTGGGCAGGTCACGGAGGTGTTGAACGGCCAGGTGAGGGAGTTCGAGGCCGAGATAGCCGAGTACGCGAGGTATGCCTTGGACAGCCAAGGGAAGAGGCTGCGACCCGCGTTGGTGGCGTTGGCGGGCGGGATGTTTGGCCCGTTGACAGGGCATCATGTGTCGTTGGCAGCGATCGTGGAGATGATCCATCTCGCGACGTTGGTGCACGACGACATCATGGACGGCGCGGCGATGAGGCGCGGGCGGCCGAGCTTGGCGGCGAGATGGGGGAGCGACGTGGCGGTTTTGGTTGGCGATTGCCTGTTTGCACACGCCCTGAAGTTGGCGGCGATGCTGGACAGCGTGGAGGTTTGCCGGTCGGTGGCGATGTCCACCCACGTGGTATGCGCCGGGGAGATCCTGCAGGGTCACCGGCGTCGGCGTTGGAACCTGACGCGGCCGGAGTACTTCAAGGTGCTGGAGATGAAGACGGGGGAGTTGTTCGCCCTGGCGTGCGAGCTGGGTGGGCGATTGGCGTCGGCCTCGGCCGGTGAACGTCAGGCGTTGCGTCGGTACGGGCTTTCGTTGGGGACGGCATACCAGGTGTACGACGATGTCCTTGATCTGTACGGGGAGGAGGACGCGGCGGGAAAATCGTTGGGAACAGACCTTGCGAAGGGACGCGTGACGCTGCCGTTGCTGGTATTTCTTGAACGTGCGAGCGAGGTGGAGCGGGGGCGGATGCTGGGTTGGCTTGAGAACTGGGATGCGGCGCACTTTGGCGAGGCGCGGGCGATGTTGGACCGGCATGACGCGTTGGTTGAGTCACGTCATGCGATCGATCTCCTGTTGAACACGGCCCGCGAGGCCTTGTCAGAGTTCCCGGACGTGCCTGAAACACGCGCGCTGGTGACCCTTCCGGGGTTTTTGGCGCGACAAACAGCGGCCTTGGGGTCCTGAAAACGAATGCAAGGCACGGCCTCCACCATGTTCACGGAAAATCCCGGGGAGACGCCGGAGGAAGGTTCGCGCGCGATGTCCGAGAAGGCAGTCCCCACGGCCGGGGCGGGTGTGAATTGGGCGGTTGAGGACACCGAGGACGTGTTGCTTGTGAAGGCGGCACAGGACGGCGACCTGGATGCCTTTGATGGCCTTGTCGTGCGGCATCGTGAGCGCATCTTCAACCTGATTTATCACATGACGTCGCATCACGAGGATGCGACGGACCTTGCGCAGGACGTCTTCGTGAAGGCGTGGAAGGCGCTGTGCAACTTCAAGGGGGAGAGCAGTTTCTACACGTGGGTGTACCGGATCGCGGTGAACCACACGTTGAACCACCTGAAGCAGCGTCGGAACAAGACGGTTCACCTGTCCTTGAACGACATGGACTTCAACGCGGAGAACGACCCGGACCTTGTGCAATTGGTGTCGCACCAGACGCCGCGCAGGGCCGCGAGCCTGAACGAACTGGGACAGCGGTTGAACGCCGCCTTGCAGAAATTGTCTGAGGAGCACAGGACCGTGGTGGTGCTTCACGACATACAGGGGATGCAGCATGACGAGATCGCGGAGTTGCTCGTGTGCAACCCGGGCACCGTACGGTCACGGCTTTTCTATGCGCGGCAGCAATTGCAGGCGCACTTGTCGGACTTGCTGAGGTAACGCCATGAGGGAAGACATCGAATCCGAAATGCAGAGGCGGGTGGCGCGTTTGGTTGGCCTCAAGCGGCACGAGCGCCCCTCTCCTGAACACTATGTGAGCCTGTCCCGTGCGGTTCGCTTCCGGTTGGAACAGGAGCGGTTGGCCGGGGGAAGCTTGGCTTGGGAGCGAGCCGGGGGCACGTGGGGAGCCCGATGGTTCCGGCAGGCCTTGCGGGAAGGGGCTTCCCGTTGGCTTGAGCCGAGCACATGGGTCCCCACGCTGCTTGCGGCCCTGGCGTTGGCGGCTTGGTTGTTGGACGGATCCTCCCATGTTCCGCCATTCCACGCCGTGGCGCCCCAGACGGCCGGCCTTGGGGGCCTTCCGGAGCCCGTCCTTCTCGGCGAGCGGCCGAAGGCACCCCCTTTGGTGGGCGTGCATGTGAGGATCATCTTCCTGGATTCGGACCAAATTCCCCCGGGGTTCATTGCGTTTCCGCCCTTGCCGCCGCAGTTGTTGGAACCTGCACCGTAGGCGAGTCGTGGGTGGAGAGGTGGGGGCGCGGGGGCGGGCGACGGCCCGGCTGGCGGCGGGCGGCGGGCGGCGGTTCTTGCGAATAGCCCACGGGGCGGGGACGCTTCAACAGATGCTAAGGCCTCGGAAGAAGTACACGATCGCGGAGCTACGACGGCTCAAGGGAGAGCGAACCTTGGTGCATGTCCATGTGAAGTCGCCGGAGGAGGCCGCTGCTGCGGAGGCCGCCGGCGTGGACATCATGAGTTGTTCGTTTGACACGCCGGAGTC
>CAIYFP010000114.1 GCA_903925515.1 uncultured Verrucomicrobiota bacterium | reverse complement strand
GGCCTTGGCTGGATCACGCCAGCGGCAGGATGCCGCCGCGCCACCCTGACCCAGAGACGCCCGGAGGTGCGGCATCCTCGCCGCCGCGTCCACCACACGCCGCCCCTTGCGCCGCGCCGGCTAGTCCTCGATCGCGGAGCGCATCGCCGCGAAGAAGTCGGTCCCGGAGTCGGCATCGACGGGGTCACCGCCGCCGCCCTCGGAATGCTCGACGCATTCGGGGGGGATTTCCTTGAGGAAGGACGACGGATGGCAGGGGAGCAGCTGGCCGTACTTGCGGCGGGCGGCGCAATGGCTGATGCGGAGCGTTTCCTGGGCCCGGGTGATGGCCACGTAGAAGAGCCGGCGTTCCTCGTCGAGCGTGCCCTCGACCTTGCTTCGCGAGTGCGGCAGGAGCCCTTCCTCCACGCCCACCACCTGCACGTGCGCGAACTCAAGGCCCTTGGCGGCGTGCATCGTGATGAGGGTCACCTGGTCCCCGGCGTCCTCCTTGTCGGCCTCGCGGTCCGAGTCCAGCGTGAGTTCCTCAAGGAACTCGTTGAGGCGGTCCATGGGGCTGCCCTCGTAGGATGGCGGCAGGCGCGGCCTGACCGGGGCGGGCGGGGCGGGGTTGTCAGACGCAAGGCGCATGGGAGCGAGCCCTGCGGCCTCGGCGAGGGACGGGCCCTTCTGCACGGGCCGAGCAGCAAGGAACGCCCGCGCGTCGCCGCCATCGAGGCTGGCCACCAGCTCCATCACGTTGCGTACCCGGTTGTCCGCCGTCTCGGCTTCCTTCTCCGTGCGGCGCAGGTCCTCAAGGTAACCGGTCTCCCGAAGCCATCCGTCGGCCCAGTCGGACAACGAGACCCGTTCCAGCCCGAGGATGGGCTCCCGCACGCGTTCGACGAAGGCGCGAAAGGACCGGATGGCCTCGGCCGTGCGGGGCTGGAACGACGCGAGGACGTCGGTGTGGCGCAGGATGGTCCAGACGCTGGCCTTGCGCTCGGCGCTGAGGCCAAGAAGGCGCTCAAGGGTGACGTCGCTGAGCCCGCGCGCGGGCGTGTTGGCAATGCGCAGGAGGCTGACGTCGTCCTCGGGGTTCACGAACGTCTTGAGGTAGGCGAGGAAGTCGCGGATCTCGCGTCGGTCAAAGAAGGACTGGCCGCCGATGAGGCGGTAGCGAATGCGGCGCTTGCGAAGGGCGGTCTCGATCGGGCGCGCCTGGAGGTTGGTGCGGAACAGGATGGCCTGCTTGCCCCACGGGATGCGGCGGCCTGCACGGTCGAACTCGATGTTGTCCGCGACGGTCTCGGCCTCCTCCTCGTCGTTTTGGAACGTGTGGAGGACGATCTTGGGGCCGGCGCCCTTGGCGGACCACAGGTTCTTGCCGCGGCGGCGGGCGTTGTTGCGGATCACGGCATTGGCGGCCTTCAGGATGGTGTTGGTCGAGCGGTAGTTCTGCTCGAGCTTAATCACCTTCACCTCCGGATAGTGCCTCTCAAGGTCAAGGATGTTGGCGATCTCCGCGCCACGCCACCCATAGATGGATTGGTCGTCGTCGCCCACGACGCAGAGGTTGCGGGACTCGCGCGCCAGCGCATGGACGAGCTCGAACTGGCTGCCGTTGGTGTCCTGGTACTCGTCCACCATCACGTACCGCCAGCGCCGACGGCACGTCTCCAAGGCTTCCGGATGCTCCCGGAACAACTGCAACGCCAGCAGGATCAGGTCGTCGAAGTCCACCGCGTTGGCCGCGCGCAACGCCGACTCGTACCGGCGTCGCACGTGCTGCGCGAGCGCCAGCACGGACTCGTCCCCGAACACCGATGCGCCCGGCGCGGCGTTCTTCAGCTTGGACACCATCGACAGCACCGCATGGGCGTCCGTCTTCTCGCCCTTGGCCGAGATGGAACTGAGGATCTTCTTCATCGCGGCCACCTGGTCGCCCTCGTCGTAGATGACGAAGTTCCTCTTGTAGCCAAGCCGCTCGACATGCTCGCGCAGGATGCGCACGCAAAGGGAATGGAACGTGCAGACCGTGGGGCGCGCCTCGAAGGGGTCCTCCGGCTCGCCTCGGTCGCGTCGCCGGCGTCGCTCGCGCGGCAGCATCTCGTTGACGCGCCCGGCCATCTCACGCGCCGCCTTGTTCGTGAACGTCACCGCCAGCACCTGCCCCGGCGGCACCCCGCGGCCAATCATGTGCGCAATCCGGCAGGTCAACGTCCGGGTCTTCCCCGTGCCAGCCCCCGCAAGGATCAGCACCGGCCCCTCGAACGTCACCACCGCCTCCCGCTGCTCGGGATTCAACGACCCCAGGTCGAACGCCATGCGGCCGCGAAGTCTCCGGACGCCCGGCCATGAGGCAAGGAACGAATCAAGGGCCGCCCCGAGCCTGTCCCGGCGATCGAGCGATGCCATGGTCATGGGTGCCTTGCAAACGGCAGCATCCCACGCCATGCCCATCGGCATCCAGGCACGCCGCGTCGCCGCCGGCCATGAACGCCAACCCTTCCCCTTGCCCGATCGCTCCGACCTGGTGCTGCATGAGGACCCTCGACCTGCATTCCACCGGATTGAGCTCCGGCGCGCCGGCGGGAAGCCTTTCCAGCACGATGCGCCCGACGGTCCCCTGCACGGGGTCCCGCACCAGGCGGGTGACCGAATCGACGCACCCTCCCGGACCTTGGCCGGGACGATGCAGCTGGAGGGGTCCGGCTGGCTCGATCTGCTTCAGCAAACGCCCCGTCGTTCGCCCATTGCGGGCAGCGAGCTGGCCTGCGCGTGTTGACGCGCCCCCGAGGACGGGATTAGCCCGGGACCGACCCGCCGGAGTCCACCCATGCCACGTAGGGTGCGAGGCTGGCAGCCTCGTCCAATTCGAGGACGACGAACTCCGGGAGCTCGTACGGGTGCAATTCGAGGAGTCGCACGCGAAGCCGGTCCATGGCGTCCGAGGGTGCCTTCAGGACCAGGGTGGACTCGGGCTCGTCGCACACGGTGCCCTTCCAACGGTAGATGCTGCGGACAGGCAGGATGTTGACGCAGGCCACGAGCCCTTCGGCGACCAGCGCGCGGGCGATGGAGTCGGCGCGGTCGGGCGGGACGTTGGCGAGGGCGATCTTCAAGGGTTCACCATGAGCAAACGTTTCCGGCGGCAAGGACGCTGTCCACGACCGAGCCCCAGTCGGAGACGAGGTCACAACGCACCACCTCGACGTCCAGGCCCGCGGCCCTTTGGGCCTCGATCACCTGGGCGGCGAGCGCGTCGGGCTCCCCGTGGAGCAGGTGCAGGAACGAGCCATGGCCTTGGGTTGCTTCGTCCATGACTAGAAATGGATGACCGACGACGCCCTCTCGCACCAGTGGGCGAGCTCGGCCGGGGTGGTTTCCACGAAGGGGACGGTGGCCTCTCCGAGGTCTGCCGCGCCGACCGCGCCAGCCTCGACGAGAACCGGATGGCCAAGGTCGCGAAGGATCGGGAGGTACCGGGTGAAGTTGTCCTCGTCCACGAGTTCATCAACCCACTCGCCGAGGGCACGGATGGCGGGGCCGTGGAGGTAGAGGCGGACGTCGGCCTTCCTCCATGTCCCGATCCCGGCCGCGACACGCACGGCCTCGGCGGGGCGATGGGAGGAGCGCGGGTCGGAGGCGACGACGAAGAGGACGAGCGGGCGCGGGGTCGCGTTCATGGGCGGGGCTAGTTGAACGAGACGAACCGGTCGGTGGACGCGGCAAGGTCGCTCACGACGGTGAGCCCGGCGTAGGCGGCGGAGTCATCGACGGGGAGGTGGCGTCGGTGGGCGCCATAGGCGCAGGCGTAGAGCTTAAGGCCCCTCGGGCGAAGGGCCTGCAAGGCGGCGTCGCGCACGCCCGCGACGGCGTCATCGACGCAATAGAGATAGACGTCGTGGCCGCGGGCGAGTGCGGCCCCGGCGAAGAGGATGGCGTGGCGGAACGACGCCCGCGCGGGTGCGGCGGAAACGAGGATGCCGACCTTGGCTCGGGGCGTGTTCACGGTGCCAGGCGGCGCGAGTGGTTACTCGACGAACTTGATCACGCGGGTCTTCTCGGACCGCTTGCGTTGGTTCTCGTCGAGGATCTTCTTGCGAAGGCGCAGGTGGTTGGGGGTGGCCTCGACGTACTCATCGACGTCGATGTACTCGAGGGCGCGCTCGAGGGTGAGCTCCATGGGGGCGTTGAGCTGGATGCCCTTGCCATCGCCCTGGGAGCGCATGTTGGTGAGCTTCTTCTCGCGGACGGCGTTGACGGGGATGTCGTTCTCGCGGGCGTTCTCGCCGACGATCATGCCGACATAGACCTCGTCGCCGGGCTGGACCATGAGCTTGCCGCGTTCCTGGACCATGTTGAGGGCGTAGGAGGTGGCGACGCCGCCCTCCATGGCGACGAGGGAGCCGTTCTTGCGGGCCGCGATCTCGCCGCGGTCCTCGCCGTACTCATGGAAGAGATGGCTCATGACGCCCATGCCGCGGGTGAGGTTGACGAGGTCGGTCTCGAACCCGATGAGGCCGCGCATGGGGATGAGGGCCTCGACGGAGACCTGGTTGCCGACGTGGTTCATGTTGGTGATCTGGGCCTTGCGGAAGGAGAGGTTCTCCATGATGGCGCCGAGGTTCTCGGAGGGGACCTCGACGAAGAG
>CAIYFP010000113.1 GCA_903925515.1 uncultured Verrucomicrobiota bacterium | reverse complement strand
GTGGCGCATGGCTTCGCGAAGCAGCGCCCCGAGATGAACGCCGGGACGGGCTGGGGTTTGTATAGCCCGCAGGCGGAGGCTCATCTGCACTCGGTCATGGGTTTGCAGACGTGGAACGCCGCGCGTTCGCTGGACTTCCTGTTGTCGCTGCCGGAGGTGGACGCGACGCGGGTGGCGATGACCGGGGCGAGCGGTGGCGGGACGCAGACGATGTTGCTGGCCGCGATCGACCCGCGCGTGGCGTTGTCGTTTCCGGCGGTGATGGTGAGCACGGCGATGCAAGGGGGCTGCACGTGCGAGAACGCGAGCCTTTTGCGCGTCGGGACGGGCAACGTCGAGTTTGCGGGCTTGTTCGCGCCGAAGCCGCAGGGGATGACGTCGGCGAACGACTGGACGCGGGAGATGGCGACGAAGGGCTTCCCCGAGCTGAAGCGGCTTTACGGGATGATGGGCGCCCCGGACAACGTGATGCTGAAGCGGGGCGAGCATTTCCCCCACAACTACAACGCGGTGTCACGCTCGGCGTTCTACACGTGGCTGAATCGTCATTTCAGGCTGGGCCAGGCCGAGCCCGTTGTTGAGAAGGATTATCGTCGGGCGACGCGTGCGGAGCTGAGCGTATGGGACGAGGCGCACCCGGCCCCGAGGGCGGGTGATCCGGGGTTCGAGCGGGCCCTGCTTCGCCAATGGCACGAGGATGACCAGCGCCTGCTCGGGGAGGCGGCCTTGGACGCGGCGCGGTTCCGGGAGGTGTTTGGAAAGGGTTGGGACATCGTGTTGGACGGGGCGTCCATGGAGGGCGGGCCCGTGGCGTGGGATCTCAAGGACAAGCGGGACCTGGGAGGGTGGACAGAGATGTCGGGGATGCTGCGGGACGCGGGACGGGGGGCGGCGTTGCCGGTGGTGTTCGTTCATCCCAAGGAGTGGAATGGGCGCACGACGATTTGGCTCACGGGCGATGGCAAGGTGGGTATGTACGGAGCGGACGGGGCGTTGAAGGCGGCGGTCCGGAGGTTGGTGGAGGGCGGGACGACGGTGATCGGCGTGGACCTGTTGCACCAAGGGGAGTTCCTGGCGGATGGCAAGCCCTTGGCGCAGACGCCCAAGGTGAAGAACCCGCGAGAAGCCTGGGCCTATACGTTTGGCTATAACCCGTCGGTCTTCGTGCATCGTGTGCAGGACGTCCTGGCCGTCTTGCGCTTCGTGAGGGACCACGAGAAGCGGTCGAGCCGGATCGACCTGGTGGCGGTGGATGGGGCGGGTCCGGTTGGGGCGGGGGCGCGAGCGGTGGCAGGGGCGACGGTGGGTCGCGCCGTCCTGGACCTGGGCGGCTTTCGGTTTGGGGCGCTGACGGACCTGCGGCATCCGGACTTCACGCCGGGCGGCGCGAAGTACGGGGACGTGGACGGGTTGATCGCGCTGGGGGCTCCCGGGGCGACGTTGCTATTGGGCGAGAAGATGGTGCCGACGCTGGCGGCGCGGATGTACGCGGGGGCTGCGACGGGTTTGATCCAGGCCTCGGCGGCGGCTGGCTCGGAGGACAAGGCGCGTGAGGCGGCGGGGTTTGTGGGGGGGGTGGCCCGGTAATCTGAGTCCGCGCGAAAGTGCTAGTGTTTCGAGAAGCCGATGCTGAGCGCCGGATCTGTTTCACACGCCGCAACGATCTCGTTGTATCGCGTGAGTAGTTTGGCGAGGGTGACCTTGCACGCTTGAAGGTCAAAAAAGCTTCTTTCGTAAACGTTGGCCGTCAGGAACGGGGCTGCATCAAGGACATCCACGCGGTCATCAAGCGCCCTGCCCTTCAAGAGAAATGAAGCCCCAACCAGGCCGTCTCCCAGAGTTAGGATGACCGGCTTGAGTCCATCGGAGAGGTTTTCTCCGCACTTTTGCACCAACGCCTCGGTAGGGTGAGTTGTGACGTGGAAGACTACGGAATCCATCTGGAAATCCCCGAGGCGTTGGGTCGAGGCGTCAGCCACGCTAAATCCATGGTGTTGGATTTTTCCGGTGCCGAGGACGAGGTCGAGTTTGGCTCCGATGAGATGCTGCAACATAGCCCCGACATAGTTGGTGCCGCCGGCGTTCGCCTGAACCTCCCGCGCCTGAATTAGCAAGTCATCGATGTTTGCCCGGAGTGACTTGCTGGGATCGAAGCGAAATCGTGGGCCGCCGGATGCAAAATGGGCGCGCACCTTTAAAATCCACCACTCCATGGCGTCTTCCATGGATGCTTGGCCGCATTTGTGGAGGCTGTTGAGTGCCGCGACATAGACCTTCATCAGATTTAGGCTGCCGCGGCTGGTTCTGCCTCCCTCTTTTGCCAAGGTGCGCTCAATGCCATTGGAGGAGAGGATTCTCTGAACGGCAGCGGAGCCTAGACCGGCGACCTGCCCGCCCTCGGCGGTGACAAGAGAATCCGGATTCAGGGGCAGACCCTTGTCGATGGCCGCCTGGGTCACGACGAGGCCCACGCACAAGCCTCCTTTTTTCAGGAGCTTTGGATGCGCCTGGCACAACTCTTGAATGCACTGGGCGGTGGGATTCATGGACGGATGGGCTTTTTGGGCGCTCGTCGCACGGTCTTGGGTGATTGCAAGGCCGTTGAGGCTTCGCAGAGGGTGGAGTCTTGCTTGGCCAACTCCGGGTCGAGGTAGTTGTGGGCAATCCAACGAATGACGGGGACGCACACGGCGTCGCCGAAGCCGAATAGGGCCTGGTTGAGCGGGCAATTCAGGATGAAGTCGTCGGCCCCCATCAGCCGGGCG
>CAIYFP010000112.1 GCA_903925515.1 uncultured Verrucomicrobiota bacterium | reverse complement strand
GCAACCTTGATCCCGTCCGCCGCAACCTTGATCCCGTCCGCCGCAACCTTGATCCGGTGCGCCGGAACCTTGATCCCGTCCGACGCAACCTTGATCCGGTTCGCCGGATGCTGGTTCCAGCGGGCTGCAACGAGGTCGCGATGGGGCGGGAACCCATCCCAGGTTCGCCGAAAACAAGACACGATGCTGGGCAACCCATCGCAAGTGCCCCCGATCCTTGTTGTGCCATACTTGAGATAAGCTGGAGTGGGCACGGACCGTGCACGGTCTGGCAGGTCAGGCGCCCAAATCCCCGCGCAGGCAGGAGCAAATCCTGAGGCCCCCACTCCGGCGTGTTCCAGCGGGCTGGCTTGGGGAAGGTGATGGCAGCGGAAGGCACCCAGCCCAAGCATGGGGGCATGCAGAAATCCACGGCTCTCGCACCACGACGCCTGCACGCCATGGAAGCCTGCGCGGCCCAAAACCCGCCTCCTGCGCGACCGTCCGGATTGAGGAGGAGGTAGTACCTGTGCCCGTTGCGGTCGAACGAGTCGCCATTGGCGACCCATGCGTTCACTGCGAGGAACCGCATGAACCCGTCCATGTCCAGTGACCTCCTCAACACGAAGGCAAACCGCGCGTCGCCCGCTTCGTGCGCCTTGTGGGGGTGCCGGAAGCCATCCATGAAGCGTGCGGTGGATTTGGGCGTAACGACCGACTTGGGCTCGTGCCGGCGCCCATGTGGTTTCCATTCCAGCCCGGGCCATGGCACCACGCGCACGCCCTTGGGGTTCATCGGCGGGCCGATTGGGGAACCAAGATGTTCCCATGGGAAATCCCCCCTCAACCGCTGCCACCACCGTATCGAGCCCCAGCGGCCTCCGGATGATGTTGGGCGTGACGGTGAGGAAGACGCGGGTGGCCGTCGTGCGCAGAGCGGGTACGACGGCGCGGGCGAACGCGGCATGGGCACATGCCGGTCGAAGTCCGGCTTGAAGGGGCGCTTGCGCCCGCCGCGGGAGCCCATGAAGGGGCTATTGCCCTTGAAACAAACGCCGATGTTCGTGAGCACGACGCCCGCGACCTGGACGCGGCCCGTGGCGCGGGAGCCGGAACGATCGCGCGGCCATTCGCCGGGGCAGGCCATGGCCACGCAGACTCAAGGCGCGCGCCCCCATGTTCAAGCGGCGCGGCGGTTGCGTGCCAACCGGCAGGAGATGGCGAGGCACCGTGCGCACGGAGCTGGCAGGCCCCAGGCCATGGCGGTGCGCCCGGTCGTCAGATGCCCGCGAGCTCGCCCGTGCTGTCGCCCAGCTGGACGGTGGGCAGGTCCATGCGGTTGAGCATGGAGAGCCACAGGTTGTTGAGCGGGGTTTCCTTCGGGTACACGACATGGCGGCCGGGCTTGAGCGTGCCGCAGCCGTGACCGGCGAGGAGCAACGGCAGGTCGTCGTGGTTGTGGGCGTTGCCGTCCGAATTGCCGCTGCCATAGGCCAGCATGCAATGGTCGAGCAACGTGCCGTCTCCCTCGCGAACCGCCCGCAGCTTGTCCATGAGGTAGGCGAGCTGGGTGGTGTGGAACCGGTTGATCTTGGCGATCTTGGCCTTGTTGGCCTGCTCGTTGCGGTGGTGGGACAGGTCGTGGTGCCCCTCGCGAACATCGATGAAGGGGTAGGGCTTGTTGCTGCCCTCGTTCGCGATCACGAAGGTGGCCACCCGCGTGCTGTCCGTCTGGAAGGCCAACACCAGCAGGTCCATCATCAACCGGATGTGCTGCTCGTAGGTGTCCGGAACGCCCTTGGGCTGCACGGCGCCCTCCGGCGTCCGCAACTCCGGCAACCGCGCCGCCTGCTCGATCCGCCGCTCAAGGTCGCGAACCGCCGAGAAATACTCGTCCAGCTTGCGTTGATCGCCGCGCCCAAGCTTCCCGTTCAGGTCGGAGAAGTCCGCCCGGACCATGTCGAGGACGGACTTCCTGCGGGAGTCGCGTCTTGCTCGTTCCTCGCGCGAGCCGGACCCAAACAAGCGCTCGAAGACCAGCTTGGGGTTGACCTCCTTGGGCAACGGCTGGGTGGCCGAGCGCCAAGACATCGTGGAGGAGTACACGCAACTGTAGCCGGAGTCGCAGTTGCCGGCCATCGAGCCCGCCTCCGTGCCGACCTCCAGGGAAGGCAGGCGCGTCCGGTCCCCGAGGCGCGCGGCGGCGACTTGGTCCACCGAGATGCCGGCGCGGATGTCCGTGCCGTCCGTCTTGCGGGCTTGGCAGCCTGTGAGGAATGCGGACAAGGCCCGCGCATGGTCCCCTGCGCCGTCGCCGTTGGCGCGCGCCTTGTCCGCCGTGAGGCCGGTGAGGATGGAGAAATGATCGCGGTGCGCGGCCATGGGCTCGAGGATGCCGGGCAGCTTCTCGGGGAGCGTCCCTTCCTTGCCGGGGCGCCAGTCCGCCATGTTCTTTCCGTTGGGCACATACAGGAACGCCATCCGGTTCGGGGCGGCCTGTCCGGACGGGGTGGCGCCGGCGGCCCATGACGTCAACGGCCCCATGGCCTCCAGCCATGGCAACGCCACCACTGTCCCGAGCCCGCGCAGGGCCGAACGCCTTGTGATCATCAGGTTTTTCATGTTCCTCCGTGAGTTGTTGCCGCCCCAAAAGTCCGCGTGCCCGCGCTAGCTCCCCTTCCCAGCCGCCCGATCCGCCGCAAGCCCGCGACGCATGCGGAACGGGTCGCTCTGCACGATCGCCAGCACGAGTGACGAAAACCGATACTCCCCCTTCGCGGTCGCCGCGAGCACCTTCTTGATCGCGGGTTCGTCATAGAACTCCATGCCGCGCCCGATGCCGTAGGTCATGAGCTTCTCGGCAAGGTTGCGCGCGACCAGCTCCCTTCGCTCTTTCAGAATCCCCTTCAGGCCTCCGGGACCGTCGAACGCGCTGCCGTCGGGCAACGTGCCGGATGGGTCGATCGCCTCGCCGCCATCCTTGGCGCGGAACCGGCCCACGGCATCGAAGTTCTCGAAGGCGAAGCCCATCGCATCCATCTGCTGGTGGCAATTGGCGCACGAGGGATTGGCACGGTGCTGCTCCATGCGCTGGCGCAAGGTGCCCTTGAGGGCGTGTTGCGCGTCCAGCTCCGGGACGTCGGGAGGCGGGGGCGGCGGGGGCGTGCCGAGAATCTGCTCCAGCACCCAGCGGCCGCGCTTGACCGGCGAGGTGCGCGTGGGGTTCGACGTCGCCGTCAGGACGCTCGCATGGGTCAACAGGCCGCCGCGGCTGCGATCCGGGAAGGTGACCCGCACGAACTCGTCCTTCCGCCCACCGCCCTCCGGCAACCGCCCCTCGATCCCGTAGTGACGGGCCAACGCGCGGTTCACGTAGGTAAAGTCCGCGTCCACAAGATCAAGGATGCTCCGGTCCTCTCGCACCACCTCGCCGAGGAACAACTCCGTCTCCCGGAGCATCGAACGGCGGAGGCGGTCGTCGAAGTCCGGGAACAGCTTCAGGTCGGGCTGGAAGGCGGAGAGGCGCTGCAACTGGAGCCATTGCAGCCCGAAGTTCCGCACCAGCGCCTCCGCCTTGGGGTCCTTCAGCATGCGTCGCACCTGCGCCTCCATCTCCTTGGACAGGCGCCCCTTGTCCGCCAACCCCAGGAGGGTCTCGTCGGGCATCGTGCTCCACAGGAAGTAGCTGAGGCGGGACGCCATGGCATGCTCGCCCAGCGGCCGGGCCTTGCTCGCCTTCGCCTCGGCGTCCTCCTCGACGCGAAACAGGAACTTGGGCGAGACCAACGCCGCCCGGACCAACTCCTGCATCCCGGCCTCGAACCGCCCGCCCGCCGCGGCCATGCCCTCCTGCACCACGCGCAGGTACCGCGCCACCTCCGCCTCGGTGGGCGGCCGCCGGAACGCCTGCCGCAGGAACCACGTCGTGGCCTCCCGCGGCCTTGAGTCCGCGGCGACCTTCGCGAGTCGCTCGTCCACGCGCCGCATGAACGGCGGGCGCGTGTCCGTCGGCCCGATGACCTTGAACTCGTTCAGGTACAGCAACGCGTTGGGCGGCAGCTCCTCGCGGTTCGCCCAGCGAGCCGCAAACCGGCGCTCGCCCGGCTCGAGGTCGAGCTGCACCTCGAACTCCTTCCATGGCTTGATCGAGTTCGTGATCGCGAACACCTCAAGCTCCCGGTCGTCCATCCGCAGCGCCATCCGCACCGGAGCGGCCCCGGGCGCGTTGCTGGCCCCGGCCCGCACCCGGAACGTGTAGCGTCCCCCGACCTTGATCTCGTGCGTGGCCCGCAGCTCCGGGGTCGCGTTCGTCACCGGCCGCGTGCTGTTCTCGGATCCCTTCACCCGCGGCTCAAGGAACAACCCCGCCGTCGTGCGGGTCGGCGGCTTCGGCAAATCCATCAACACCACGCGCCGCGCGATCGCGTCCGCCGCGTCCATGTATCGCTCAAGGTGCACCGGGGACATCGTCAGCACGTCGCCGATGTTGTCGAAGCCATGGCCGATGTCGTCGGCCGGGAAGTTCTCGGACGCGGAGAAGTCCGCGGAAAGGAGGTCGCGCACGGTGTTGTCGTACTCGGTGCGGTTCAGGCGGCGTGCGGTCACGCGGCCGGGATCCACGGGTGCCGCCGCCTGGGCCTTGGCAATGGCCTTCTCGATCCCCCCGTTGAACGACGTCACCTCCGCCGCGGTCGGGTGGGACTTGGCCTTCTTGGGCGGCATCTCGCCCGTGTTGACCTGCTGGAGGACCGACCTCCACGTCTTGATGTCCTGCAGGATGCGCCCCTCGTCCTTGAAACGCGTGAGGTCGAGGTCCGCCTTGGCCTTGGCCGGGCCGTGGCACTCATGACAATGCTGGCGCAGGAAGGCTTGGGCGTCCTTGAACCCGGTCCGCCCGCCCAGCAACGGGCCCGAGCCGCACACGACCCCGCACGCCGCGATCATCACGGCGCGCGTTGCGATGGACCTTGGAGAAGCGCTCATCTGAAAAGTATCCAAACGACTCCGGCAACCTGCCTGTATTCAGACTCTCATGGCCGCTGGTTCGCAAGCCTCGAAGCCACGCATGCGATGTCGGCCGGCGATCAACCTCGCGCCAACCCTTCCATGGGACCGGCGGCGGGCAAGACGCCGGACCCGAGCCAGTCGCGAAACCTTGCGAGCGCCGCCCCCGGTCCCACCACGAGCAAGCGGTCGCCGGCGAGGATCTTCTGGCTGGGGTCGGGCATGACAACCCGTTCGCGGCCCCTTTGAATCCCGCACACCTGCACCCCGGTTTCCCGGGTCATGGTCCAGTCGCCCAAGGCCAACCCCGCGTGCACGCATCCCGCCGGCACCCACAACGTCTCGCTCGTCGCGTCCCCCAGCCATCCGCCGGAGTCGCCGCCCTCCCGCAGGGCCGCAAGCCACCGCTCGGCCTCGGGAAGGCGTTCCGGCGGCCCGAGGAGCAACAACCGGTCGCCCGGATACAGCACCTCGTCCGGGCCTGGGTTCAGCCGGCTTACCCCGCCGCGCTCGAGCACCAGCACCGAGCAGCCGGTCTCGCGTCGCATGCCGAGTTCACGAAGGCTCCTTCCGCCCGCCATCGTCCCGGACGGCAGGGTCACCTCGGCGATCTCAAGGTCCCAGCCGCCGGGCTCGTTCGCCCCGGGCAGGTCCATTCCCAAGGCCCCCGTGCCCGTGGTAGCGCGCTTCAGCTCGGCCCGTACCTCGCCCTCGATCCGGCCATGCCACCGCACGAGTCGCGCCGAGAGGAGGAGGCCCGCAACCCCGACGAAGCCCGCCGCCGCCGTGACGACCCATGGGGATGCGCCGCCCAACGGGAGGAAGGCCACGAGCCATGCGCCCAGCCCCAGCACGCCTATCGCCTTCAGCCCCAGCTCCAGCCAAGGTCGCAAGGGCCGCGCCCAGCCCCGCCCCTGCGTCGCGCCCTCCGCGACCACCATGGCGATCGCCTCGCTGCTCCTCCACAACGCCACCAAGGGCCCCATCAACAGCAACCCAAACACCACCCAGAAGAGCGCCCGCGTCCCACCCTTCGTCCCCACATCCTCGCCCAGTCCTCGCACCATGGCCTCCACCGCCGGATGCCAGAACAACAACAGCGCCGTCACGAACAACAGGTTCAGCCCCCCGCGCGCCAACCGGCCCGACACCAGCCTCCACACCATGCTCCCGGACAGCAGGGTCCCCAGCCGCTCGAGCCACCCATGGTACAACGCCAGCGACTCCCTCAGCACCCGCGGCTCCCGTTCCACCACCCAGCCCGCGATCCCCTCCGACCGGCGCATCAGCCATGGCCCGCCCACGGCCGTCCCAAGGCTCGCCCCGACCGCGACCGCCGTGAACCAGCCGGGCACCATGCCCTTGGCCTCCCCCAACTGCGCCATCACAAAGCTGAACTCTCCCAGCGGCGCGCAGGCCAGCCCGGCCCGGATCGAGTCCCGGTTGCCGTGCCCGGACAACATCAGCCCCGTAGCGCACGCCACGGGCCTCAGCACCAGCGCAACCACGGTGGCCGCGGCGACCATCGGCCATGCCTCCCCCAGTTGCCGGACATCCAGCAGCATGCCCACGGCGACGAAGAACACCGCCCCGAACATCTGACGCACGCCGTCGAACACCCGCTCCGCCTCCATCCGGAAAGGCGTCCCCGCGACAAGGACCCCGAGGAGGAATGCGCCCAACGCGGGCGAGTATCCTGCTGCGTTTGCCGCCCAGGATGTCCCCATCACCATGCCCGCCATCAACAGCGTCCGGGCCTCCACGGCCCCGTCCCTTGCCATGCCGCGCAGGACCCTCGGCACCACCAAGGCCCCAAGGAACACCAGCAGCACGACAAAGGCGCCCAGCCTCCACAACGTCGTCCAAACCTGCCCGCCCGCCCCGGTCAACCCACCCGCACCGCCCCCGCCGCCCATGGACGTCAGCACCGTCAGCATCACCACCGCCACCACGTCCTCCATCACGGTCACGCCCAACGCCATCTGGCCCCAGCGCTCATGCGTCCCCTGCAACTCCTCCAGCGACTTCGAGATCACCGCCGAGCTCGAGACCATCAGCATCCCAGCAAGGAACAGGCCCGTCGTCGCGTCCCAGCCCAGCCACAGCCCGGCAAACCGGCACGCGTTCAGCACGATCAACGCCCCGGCCATGGTCGCGATCCCGACCCGCGCCCCGAGCCGTCGCATCCGACCGAGGCTGAGCCCCAAGCCCACCCCGAAGATCACGAACACGAGCCCAAGGTCCGCCAGCATCCGCACCCGTTCCACGCTGCCCACCCACTGGAACGGCGGCGTGTACGGCCCCGTCAGCAACCCTGCAGCGAGGTAGCCCACCACGGACGAGATCCCGGCCCTGCGACATGCCCAACCGGCCGCCGCGGCCACCAGCAGGACGACCCCGAGATCCTGGATGAGCTCCATTCCCATGGCCGACAACGCTATCCACCAACCCCACCCTGTCGAACGTCTCCTCGCACGTCCCGCCCGGGCCCATCACAGCAGCCCCGCCATCCCCCACCAACCCCGGCCCGCCACCAGCAACACGCACAATCCGGCCGCGCTGATCCACAGGGACGCACGCGCCATCTCCATCGACGTCACCTCGCCCTCCGCGTGCGCCAGCGCGTTGGGCGGGGTGCTCGCCGGCAACGCCATCGCCATCGACGACGCCATCGCCACGCCCATCGCGGCGAGGACGGGGTGGACCGTCCCGCCCACGGACGCCGCCATCGACATGGGCAACATCACGTTCGCCGCCGCCGTGCTCGACATGAACGTGCTCGTCACAAACGTCCCGAGGACCAAGGCGGCCAACAACGAGGTGCCCCCTGCCGGGATCCCCCCGATCAACCATGCGCCCAGCCCGGTCTCCCGCACCCCTGCGCCCAAGGCCAACCCCCCGCCGATCAACATCAGCACCCGCCACTCCATCCCCGCCATGTCCTCCGCGGTGAACATCCCGCTCAGCCCAAGGACCGCCCACGAGCCCAACGCCACCACCGAGGGCGGCAGACCATGCAGGCCCTCCGTCATCCAGAGGCCCGCCGTCCCGGCGAACACCATGGCGACCCATGCACCGCCCCATCCCACCTTGGGCGCAGCCCACCCCTTCATGCCCTGCCATGGACCCGACCCATGCCTCCACCTCAGGACAGCCCACGCCAGCAGGGTCAAGCCGGCGCTGAGCGGAACACCCACCCTCATCCACCCAAGGAACGTCACCGGGTGTCCGGCCGCCCTGAGAAGCTCCGACGCCACCGCGTTGGGCGGCGAGGCCACGGGCGTCCCGAGCCCGCTGAGGTTCGCGGCGAAGGCCACCCCGAGGACCAACGCCTTCCGCATGCCGTCCCCCTCGGGCAAGCCCCGCCGCATCGGGCCCACCAGCGCGAGCATCAACGAGGCCGTCGCCGTGTTGCTCATCCACATCCCCAGCATCGACGTCGCCAGCATGACCCCGAGGAGCATGCCCCCCGGGCTCCCCCCGAGGCGCCCGACCAACCACGCCGAGGCCGCCCGGTCCAAGCCTTGCTTCACCATGCACCGGGCCAGCACCAAACCGCCCGCAAACAGGACCAGCACCGGGTCCATGGCCGCGCCCAGCACCGACGTCCACCTCCAGCCTTGCCCATGCTCGAAGCCGAGGCCCTGCCAGCCACCTGGATTGCCGAGGAGCACGATCTCCAGCAGGACCACCCAGAGTGACGTCACAAACAACGGCACGGCCTCGGTCAGCCAAAGCACCACCGCCACCACCATGATGCCGCCCATCCAGCATGCCTGTTGGCTTCCGCCCCAGCGCGTGAGGCCCCACCACGCGGCAACACCCAGCACCATCGCCAGCAGCCCATGCATCACCCTGCGACGCCAACGGCCTTCCATTCCCATGCGGCACCCTATCCCCGGCACGCGACGGCCCGTCACGCCCCCTCACGCGCCGGGAAGTTCCTGCGGCCAGCCCCTACTTCATCCCCACGTACAGCCGGTGCACGTCGTCATGGTCGTCCAGCTCGTTCAGGAACGCCGTCACGGACGCCCGGTCCGCCTCCGGCACCTCCATGGGATTCTTGGCCACGTAGCGCAGCTCGGACGCCACGATGGTCCAGCCCGCCTTCTTGAGCCATTGGCTCACCGTCGCGAGGTCCTTCGTGTCCGTCAGGAACCGGCTCCCATGGCTTCCCTCCGGGACCTCGTCCCCCTCCAGCGGCTCCACGTTCTGAGCCCCGGCCTCGATCGCGTCGCCCTCCGGGTCCCGCCCCGCGTCCGTGTGCGTCGCCTCCACCACCCCGAGCCGGTCGAAGAAGAACCCCATGCTGCCCGGCTGCCCAAGCTGGCCGGACCGGAAGATGTGCCGGACCTCGGACGCCGTGCGGTTCCGGTTGTCCGTGAGGCACTCGACGATGACGGGAACCTTGTGGGGCGCGAAGCCCTCATAGAGCACCGTCTCGTATTCCACCTTCTCGTCGAGGAGGCCCGCACCCTTCTTGATGGCCCGCTCGATCGTGTCGCGGTACACGCTCGCCTTGCGCGCCTTGTCCACCGCGACGTGCAGCCGCGGGTTCAGGTCCGGGTCCGCCCCGCCCAGCTTCGCGGCCACCATGATCTCGCGGACCAGCTTCCCGACGACCTGGCCCTTCTTCTGTGCGTTCGCCTCTCGGCCCGCCTGCTTCCATTGTGCGCCCATGACGTGGGCATCCTGCCGTAGGCTCGCGCGCGTTTGAAGCCGCAATCCACTTCGCCCTTGCCTTGCCACGCCCCTTCCGGCGCTTGATTTCCCATGCACCTCGCGCACGGCCTGCACCTGGCCTACTGCACCAACATCCACCGGGGCGAATCCTGGGCCGACACCTTCGCCGCCCTCGAAACACATGCCATGGCCGTCCGCCAGCGCGTCGCGCCCGCGCAACCCTTCGCCATCGGCCTTCGCCTCTCGGACGCCGCCTCGCGCGAGCTCGCCCGGCCGGAGGCCCTGGCCCGATTCCGGCAATGGCTCCGCTCGCGCGATGCCTACGTCTTCACGATCAACGGGTTCCCCTTCGGCACCTTCCACGGCACCCGCGTCAAGGAACACGTGTACGCCCCGGACTGGACCCGGCCCGAGCGTCTTGCCTACACCCAGCGCCTGTTCGAGATCCTTGTTCAACTCCTGCCCGACGCCCCCTCGGTGCAGGGCTCCGTCAGCACCGTGCCCGTCTCATGGAAGGGCTTCCATCTCGACGACCGCGCCGAGGCCGTTGCGCGCGCGCACCTGTGGCAGCTCGTCGATTTCCTGGACGACCTCTCCCGCCGCACCGGCCGAACCCTGCACCTTGGCCTCGAACCCGAGCCCTGCTGCCACCTCGAAACCTCCGCCGAGGCCGTGGCCTTCTTCGATCGCATGCGCGCCGACCGGCCCCACGACCCCCGCATCGACTCGTTCCTTGGGGTCAACTACGACTGCTGCCACCTCGCCGTGGAATTCGAGGCCGCGTCCGGGGCCCTGCACCGGCTCCGCGCGGCCGGCATCCTTGTCAGCAAGGTTCATCTCTCCAACGCCCTCGCCGTGCGCCCCACGCGCGCCGCGCGCGAGGCCCTCCGGGCTTTCATGGACCCCGTGTATTTCCACCAGGTCGTCGAACGACGCGCCTCGGGTGAGCTCCTTCGGCATGGGGACCTCGACGAGGCCCTTGCGACGCCCGTCTCCCCCACCGCCGGCGCGGACGAGTGGCGCATCCATTTCCATGTACCCCTTCATGCCGCGCCCGCCGAGGGCTTTGCCACGACGGCATCCCATGTCCGCGAGGTCCTGGACGTCATCCGGGATCAACCCAGGCTCTGCCAGCACCTCGAGATGGAAACCTACACGTGGGAGGTCCTGCCGCCCCACCTGAAGCAGGCCTCGGTCGTGGACCAGCTCGCCGCAGAGTACCAGTGGACGCTGGGCGAGCTGGCGGGGCGAGGACTGGCTTCCCCCAGCCCTTGATGTCGCACGCCATGGCCAGGCTGTCCCGGCCGTTGGGTAGATGGCAACCGTTGAGGCCGGGTGGCGATCCCCGGAACAGCACCTTCCAAACATGGGGTCCCTTGATCCCCGCGTAAGCCGTTCTTGAGTGCCGGTTCTCGCCTCACGCTGCGACGAAGGAGGGCTGAACCCAAAACGGCAGTCATGAAGGGCTTCAAGGCAAGGAAATGGCCGTTCCATCAAGGCCAAGAGGCCCCGTGAATCCATCCGAAACCTCACCCCGCAGGTGAGGTTGAAATGGGCCGGTCCGGGTGGTGGGCCGTGTGCCCTCACCCGGCGGAAACATGCCAGAGCCGTCTCGGCCCGGGATCAGGTCCAGCGGCAGGATGCCGCTGCCACTTTCCATGAAGGCCAAGGGAAAGTGGAAGCGGCTTCCAGCCGCTTGCCCGGCATGGGTCCAGCGGCAGGATGCGGCTGCCGAACTGCCCCCCGAAGCTTTGAGGTGCGGCATCCTTGGCGCCGCGTGAGGGAACGCGGCCTACAACATGGGCCATGCCTTGGGCTCCACCTGTGGATTGGACTGATCCCCACACCCGCTGCCGTCTTCACGTTGAAAAGCTTGGGTTCACGCCCATCCGCCACGAACCCGTGTTGGCGCAAGGCCTGCCGCAACCCGCCCGCCTGCGGATCACGGGCCTTCTTCCTCCTTATGCGAGGATTTAGGCTTGTCTCAACGTCGCCCGAAACGGTTCAGGCGGTGTTGGCCGTCGCCCAAGTCCATCACCCGCGCCATGGGACTTCGATCCAAGGGCATCGTCCAAAAACCAGCGCCCGCCGCCCGGCCCTTGAGCCGGGTTTTGGATGCGTCTTTCGCTGCGGACTAGCGTGCCGAGGTCCTGCGGCGAAGCACCGCCCACGCCGCCATGGGCACTCCAAGGGCAAGCGCCCAGTGCTCCGGCTCGGGCACCGGGGCGAACCCGGACGCGTTGTACTCGAGATTTGGGACATTCAGGAACGAGGGGGCAAAGTTGAAACCGAAGCCCCCGGGGGTATCGGCTTGGTGGGCGGCGAGGACGACACGAACGGGCTGCATAGGGCTTAGCCGGAACGATTCAGTTGGGAGGGAAGTGATTGCG
>CAIYFP010000111.1 GCA_903925515.1 uncultured Verrucomicrobiota bacterium | reverse complement strand
GGCATTCTTGGAGCAACGAAACACCAGCGATTTGTGAGAGACGACACTAGCCCCTCTTGATCGTTCCCGTCTTGCTGCCCACGAAGACAAAGCCGCCGTCGGGTATCCTGAAAATCCAGTACGGCTCCGTCATGCCGGGATAGACCGGTTGGCGGAGGGTGAGGGTCCGGCAAAGGTTGCCGTAGCTCGCCGCGAACATGCGGGACCATGCGACCTCGACCTCCATGGCGATCGGCCATGCGATGGTCTGGCTGCCCAGCCATGGCATGGCGTTGAAGACCATGGCGACCTCGCCGCCGGGCGTTTCCTCGACGGCGGTGACGGTGCCCATGTCCACCCGGAAAACGCCGCGCACCGGGAGGGCGTCCGGGTAACTGGGGAACCAGTCCTGCATGAGGAGGTGGGCCTCGAGCAGGGCAGCCTCGGGCCATGCCCCGAGGACCTTGTCACGGACGGTTCCGAGTCGTTCGAGGAAGCCGGGCGTGGGCTTGGGCAAGGCGCGCACGAAAAGGGAATCTCCCTCGCTTGGCAGCGGGATGCGGGCGGTGCCCTCGGTGACGTTGCCGGTTGCGAATGCAAGCCAGTCGCGGGTGAGCACGTCCCGTGATTCCCACACGACCCGATGGGTTGCCTCGTTGCAGGTCGCGGTGGTCTCCAGCCCCCCCGGGGTCCTTTGGATGGCGAGTTGGACGTCTCCGCCATGGGATGGGGTGGCCAAGGGACCGATCGTTGCAAGGCAGGCAAGGAAGATTGGCCCATGTCGTGATGCCATGGGGTTCATCGTGCGGTCCTCCTCGGCCCGCGCCAACCCTTTTGCTGGCTCCCCAGCCCACGCGCACGGGGTCCACACAACACACCGGAGCCCGGGAGGGACGCGAGAGAACGGGTCATGGGGACGATGTCCAGCGGGCCAGCGTTCCGGGGTTTCCATGGCCCCCGCGTGTGTGAGGTGCGAGGCCCCAATCCTCGCGTCAGGAGGTGGGAGGCTCGCGATCCGCAAGCGGGCGACTTGCGGCAGGCTTCGTGCCCATACGCGGTCGTAGCGGATGGGCATCCACCTCGGCACGGGCATCCCTGTGACCGCATTCTTCGCGTCTTCGCGTGGGCAGATCCCCGCTGCATGCATCATGGAATCAGTGCTTGGGAGGCCTTGTTTTTTGAATCATGTGAAGACGGCAAGGCGGGAAGAGCGCCGACAGGGTCCCCACTCGGGCACAGCCGCGTGGGGCGAGAACCGGGCACTCAAAACTCCTTGTGTGGAGATCCGGGGACACGCTCCTCGGTTGCCGCCCATGGCATGGGCCGCTGTGGGAATGGTCTTGGGGAGGGAATCGCCCGCGGAGACGCGGAGACATGGACTCTCATCCTCCGCATCTCTGCGCCTCTGCGGGCGGATCAACCTCATGTACTGGGAGACGCCCCTCGGTGGCTTCCCGTGGCATCGGCCGTTGTGGGAGTGGGCTTGGCTCAGGAACGGCTTACGCGGGGATCAGGGGCGAGGTAAGGGGGCTTGCCGACTGCGGGTGCATCCGTAGCATGCGGGGATAGCGTGTGGTGTGTGGGGCCCGGTTTGGGGGAATCGTGGGCGGGGATACGGAGAGGGGCGCGAGGCCATTCCCCGGACCGATGGCGTGGCCGCAGACGCTTGGGACCGGAGTAATCGAAATGAAAAGAACGAGCATGGGCGAGGGGGAAGGCGTGGACAGGAGGTGGCTCAAGCGGTTTGCGGCCGGGGCAGTGGCGTTGGTCGCGGCGGCATATTTTGCTGGGTCGAGCGGTTGGTTTGTGAGGGGGGTCATCCTGCCGAGCGTCGGGGACGCCATGGGAGCCGAGTTGACGGCGACGGACGTGTCGTTCAGCCCGTTTACATCGATCAAGGCCAAGGGGGTCCGGCTGGCTCCGAAGGCCGGGGACACGCTGCTGGAAGTTGGCGGGATCGAGGCGCGATATGGCCTGTTTTCCATCCTGCTGGGGAACATCCGGGTGAACGACGTCGTCTTGGATGCGCCCGTGGTCACGGTGGTTTCGAGGCGAGGCAAGGACAGCAACCTTGATCAGGTGCTCCGTGCCACGCAAGGCACCGCGAAGGGGGGAGGAGGGTCGAAGCCGCCGAGGTTGGACCTTGGGAACGTGACGGTGAAGGACGGGGTGTTTCGGGTGGAACGAGAGGATTCGTCGGGCAGGAGGGTGCGGGTTGGGGTGGCTGGCTTGAACCTGTCACTCGACGGACTTCACTCGGGGGAGATTGGGCAACTGAAGCTGGGAGCGGCCATGGAGATGGAATCGGGCGCGGGCGAAGGGGCCGGGAAGGTGAGCGGGCGCCTGGATGGGGAGGTCTCGCTGAGGTTGAGCCGGGACTTGGCCGTGGAGGACGTGGGGTGCGCGGTCCGGATGGAACTCTCGGATGCGTCGGGGGTGTTGCAGCAGTACAAGGGGCTGGGTGCGGCGTTGGACCTTGGGCTGGGGCCGAGGTCCCTGACCAACGCGACCCTGAGGTTCATGCGTGGCAAGGTGTCGGCGGGTGAGTTCCGGGTGAAGGGGCAGGTGAACTTCGATGATCGCGAGCACCGGTTGTCATACGAGTTGAAGGGGGTGGACCGCGGCGTGCTGGGGTTGCTGGCCGCGGCGACGGGCCTGGACGTGGGCGACGCGGTGCTGGCGGCGTCCGGTCGCTTGGACGTGCTGAACCAAGGGACGGTGGTGGTGATGGAGGGGCGAACGAGCGCGACGGGCGTTTCGATGGGGACGAGGCGCGGGCGAACCAAGGCGACGGACATCAGCCTGCAGCATCGGTTGACGATCAACCAGCAGACGCGCTCGTTCATTTGCGAGCAGTTGGACCTCGGGTTGAGCCGCGGCGGGCGGGCGTTGGTTGCGGGCTCGCTGGAGAATGGCATGAACATTTCGTGGGACGCGACCGCGACGGGTTTCCGGGACTCCACGTACACGATCAAGGGGGCGGGGTTGGACTTGCAGGACTGGGCGGCGCTGTTTCCGGTGGACTCGATGGGGGGCGTTGCCGACGTGGAAGCCAAGATCACGGCGGAGAATGCCGGGCGCACGTGTACCTGGAGCACCAGCGCCGTCGTCAAGGACGGGGTGTTCGGCGCAGGCGGGCGGCTTTACCGGGGCCTTGATGTGAAGGCGGGGGCGTCGGGGCGGTTCCGGGACTTCAACCAAATCAACGCGGACAACATCGACGTGAACGCCCGGGCCAATGGTTCCCTGCTCGCGATCATTTCCGGGATGGGGGACTGGCGTTTGTCGGATTCCTTGGGCGGCCTCCAGTTGGACATCGAGGCGCCCTTGGCGGCGCTGTTGGCGATGAACCCCGTGGAGGGGGTGAGCCTGCGCGAGGGCGTCTTCAAGGCCGTCGTGTCCGGCGGGATTCGCCCGACTGGCCCGGTGGCCGACATGACGCTCTATTTCAACGACGTGACGGGGCGCGTCATGGGGCTGGCGCTGGACGACTACGATGCCTCGCTCAGCGTCGGAGTCCTCCAGTCCGGCACCGCAATCGAGGTGCGCAAGCTGACCGTGACGGGACAGACGGGGACGGCATCGGGTGGTTCGGTGGAGGGAATGGGACGCTTCGACCCCGAGAAACAGACCGGGGTGATCGATGTCAGGCTGATCGGGGTGAACCAGAGCCTGCTGGGGCCGATCATCGGCCCCTCGATGCTGCCCAACAAGGTCCGCAGCATCACGATCCATGCCGCAGCCAAGGCCGAGGTGAACCTCCGGGGACAGTCCGCGATGTCTGGCACCGTGCGAGTTTCGGACCTGGTGGTGGTTCATCCGCAGGGTCGGATCCCCGAGGTTCCCCTTGGGTTCGGCATGGACCTGGACCTGTCGCACTCCGGGGACACCGCAGATTTACGACGCCTGAGCTTCAGCCTTGATCCCACCCCACGGGCCACGAATCGCCTCGAGGTGTCGGGCGTGCTTCATCTTGGGACGAATTCCCCCGCCGCCTCGCGCTTGGCCATCAAGTCCACGGCCCTCGACCTTACCCCGCTTTACGACCTCCTCAGTTCCGCCACGAACGCCGTCCGTCCCAGCCCGCCCTCGCCCGAGCCGCCCGCCATCCGGTTGCCCATCCGCGAGCTCCTTGCGGACCTCGACATCCCGCGGATTCATCTTCGGGACATCGATGTCGCCCGGCTCGCCGGCAGGATCGCGGTGAAGGATTCCGTGGTGACGCTCGGGGACCTTGGCCTGCGGCTCAATGATTCGAGGCTCGAAGGCTCGGCCCGGTTGGATCTGGGGCGACCCGGCTACCTGTACGAGGTGAAGTTGGGCGGGGAACCGTTGCTCATTGAGCCAATCCTTTCTTCCTTGATCCCGCGGATGAAGGGGCTTTCGCGCGGGCATTGCGCGGTCGCGGCGGACATCCGGGGCGCTGGCACCACGGGAGCCTCGCTGAAGAAGTCGCTGGCGGGCTATCTCGACCTTCGCATCACCAATGCCGAGATCCAGCTCCCGGAAAAGGCAATCACCGTGCCGCCCCTGTTGTCCCGGTACATCCCGATCCTTCCCGAGCGCCTTGATCCCGGTGCCGTATTCGCCGCCGTCGGCAGGCCCGAAATGGTCGCCGAACCGATCCGGGTTTTGGAGGCCAGGGCCGACATGGGCAACGGTGCGGTCAAGCTGACGCAGGCCCGAGCCATGAGCGAAGCCATCGGCGTCCAGGTGGGAGGGGAGGTCCGCATTGCCGACGAGCTCGGCGAGTCCGTCCTGGACCTTCCTGTCGGACTTGCCATCCGGGTTGACAACGCGTTGCCTGCCTTGCGGACGGTGGGCAAGGCCGTGGGCACCCTCGACAAGCCGTCGTTCAAGCCCGACGTGCTGGGCATGGGCGCCGTGCTTGGCTCCTTGAAGATCCCCGGGGCGGGCAGCCTTGGCGGCAGGGCCGAGGACCTCTTGAAGTCGGCGGGCGGCAACCTTAGGCAAGCGACTGGCGGTGCGCTGGGCCGGGCAGGGGCTGCCGTCGAGGCCATCCTTGGTGGCAAGGCCGGCCCCAAGACGACGCCCCCCAACCCTCCCGCGCAACGCACCGCCGAGGAGTCCCAAGGCGGCCAAGGCAAGAAATGACCCGTCAATCTCCCATGGCATCGTACGAAACCCGCGTCCAACCCGCCCTCGACTGGCTTGGCGTCCATCACTCCCAACTCGTCGAGAGGCTTCGCGAGTACGTCCGGATCCCCAGCGTCAGCGCCCAACCCGCCCATGCGCCCGACGTTGGCCGCTGTGCGGAATGGATCGCCGGGCGTTTTCGCGCGGCGGGCCTCGCCACGGAGGTGCATCCCACCCGCGGCAACCCGGTCGTGGTCGCGCGGACCCCGCGGGTGGAGGGCGCACCGACCTTCATGGTCTATGGCCACTACGATGTGCAGCCGCCCGAGCCCTTCGAGCTTTGGACCACCCCGCCCTTCGATCCTCAGGTACGGGGCGACGACCTTTTTGGCCGCGGCTCCAGCGACAACAAGGGACAGCACCTTGCTCACCTCCATGCCGTGGAGGCCTGCCTTGCCTCGGGCGTCGGCCTGCCCTGCAACTTGGTTTTCCTGGTCGAGGGCGAGGAGGAGATCGGCTCCGGTGCGCTCCATGACTTCCTTCCGTTGCATCGTCGGGAGCTTGCCTGCGATGCCGTGGTGGTCTCCGACAACGGCATCCCCGACCTCCGGCACCCGGCCCTCACCTACGCCCTGCGGGGCATCGCCGCGATGGAAGTCCGAGTGGACGGGCCTTCCAAGGACCTCCATTCCGGGCTCTTTGGGGGCACCGTGGAAAACCCCGCCATGGCTTTGTGCCGGTTGCTGGCGCGGATGCGCGACGAGCACGGCCGCATCTTGGTCCCGGGCTTCTACGACGACGTCATGCCCCTGTCGGAGTACGAGCGAGCGCAGCTCGCGCGCCTCCCGGCCACGCCGTCGGAGTATCTCGCGTTGACGGGATCGCCCGCGCTGTTCGGCGAGCCCGGGTTCACGCCGGAGGAACAACGCACCGCAAGGCCCACGTTCGAGATCAACGGGCTGACGAGCGGGTATCAAGGGGAGGGAAGCAAGACGATCATCCCGTCGTGGGCCTCCGCCAAGCTCACGCTTCGGCTCGTCGCCAACCAAGACCCCGGTCGCGTCATCGCCGCCGTCAAGGCCCACCTCGAACGCTGTTGCCCCCCGACCGTCCGACTTTCCATCCAGCACGGCCATGGCGCGGTGCCGTACTTGACGTCGCCGGATGGCCCCATGGCAAGGGCCGCCATGGAGGCGCTCCATGAGGGATTCGGCCACCCGGGCATGCTCATGCGGGAGGGCGGCAGCATCCCGATTGTGTCCGCGTTCAAGGAGCATCTCGGCGCCGACACGCTTCTTCTCGGGATGGCGTTGCCGGACGACAACGCGCATTCGCCCAACGAGAAGTTCAACCTCCGCGCCTACGCCGCCGGCATGCGGATGGCGGTTCATCTCTGGCCCCGTCTCGCCGCCGCCGCGCGGACCTCGGCGGCATGAATGCGCCGGGTGTTTCCCGGCCCATGCCGGTCATCCTGCTCACGGGATTCCTTGGCGCGGGCAAGACGACGTTGCTCCTGCGCTGGCTCGAGGAGGCCCCCGCCACGGGCCTTCGCATCGGGATCGTCATGAACGAGTTCGGCGCCGAGTCCGTCGATGGCCAGCTCGTGCGTCGCCCCGGCCTTGCGGTCACGCAGGTGGATGGGGGCTGTGTATGCTGCGCGCCGGACGACTCCCTTGAACGCGCGTGCCGCGCGATGCTGCGCGAGGGCCAGTGCGACTATCTTGTCCTCGAAACGTCCGGCCTCGCCGACCCCGACAACGTGATCGACGTCCTGACGGATACCGACCTGCTCGGGGTGGTCCGGCTGAAGGCGGTGGTGACCGTCGTGGACGCGACGTGGTTCCTGCGGCCTGATGGAGGCCTTGGCGAGCGCGTGCTTGTCCGGCGGCAGGTCCAGTATTCGGACGTCGTGGCGCTGAGCCGGTGCGACCTGCTTGGGCCGGGCGAGGTGGAGGCGGCCGAGGGCGCGCTCCGGGCATGGAACATGCGCGCGGCCATGGTGCGTCTCCCGTTTGGGCTGCCGGACCTACCCGCCTTGCTGGCGGGGCCCGACGCCCATCATGCCGAGGACCCGAGGCTTGGGCCCGACGACGCCGCGGGCCCGCGCGAGCATCTCCATGCCAGCTACCGGAGCCTGTCATGGAGGTTCCCGGTCCCGGTTCCGCGCGAGTCCTTCGAGACATGGCTCGCGGGCCTGGAACACCAGGGGGTCGTCCGGGCCAAGGGGTTCGTCCGCCTCCGTCAATCGCCTGACGTCGTCCATGTGTTCCAGAAGACCCCCGGCCATCACTTCATCGAGCGGTTTCCCGCCAAGCCGTTGCCTGACACGTTTGGGGTGCTGATTGGACCGTGCCTCGACGAGCGGTTGCACCGGGAGCGCGTGCGTTCGTTGTGGGCGACGCCGGCGCTGGGCAGGGGCCTTCGGATGTCCCCGTAGCCATGGGGGCCGGTGCCGGATGTCGCCGGACCTTCAGTTGCGCTTGCTGCCCGCGGCCCGGCCCCTGCTGGGCCGGCTGGGCGTCGAGTGGTTCCGTTCGGTCCCGGCCCGGCCCGGGGTGTACCGGATGTACGACGCGTTGGGGCGCCTGTTGTACGTGGGCAAGGCCGGGAACCTCCGGGCGCGCCTTGCGAGCTACCGGAGGACCCGGGGCCAGCCGCGCAAGATCGTCCGACTTGTCCATGAGGTGGACCGGATCGAGGTGGAGACCTGCGTGGACGAGCCGGCAGCCCGGCTTCGCGAGAACGAGTTGATACGGTCGCTGCGCCCGCCCTTCAACCGTGCCGGGACCTGGCCGCGGTCGGCGGTGTACGTGCGCGTGGTGGTTCCGGAGCAGGGTGGCCTTGCCATGGAATGCACGCGCGAGCCGTGCCCGGGGGACTTCGGGGCATTCCGGGCAAGCGCCGCGCTGGCGTGCGCGGCCATGGTTCGTCTGGCGTGGCGCGTCCTGAATCCCGGTGCCTCGGTCGCGGACATGCCCCGCGCCATGATCTCAGGTCCGGGACCCTGGTGGTTGCGCGACGCGCGTGGCGGCGAATGGGTGGGCGATGCAAGGCGGTTTTTCTCGGGCGAATCCCCATGTTGGTTGATGCGATGCCTTCGCGAGCTGGCGGCGCCTTGCAATCGTTTCGAGGACGCGTGGGTCTCGGCCGACCTTGGAAGGATCGCGGAGTTCTATGTGCGCGGGCCGGAGAGGCTTCGTTGGCTTCGGTCCCGGCTTGGGCTTCGGCGCGAGCAGGTTTTGCCGGAGGAACTCGACGACCTGCCGGTGATGTCGGACCGGATGGCCATGCGGGCGGGCGAGGCCGGGCAGGCGTCGGCGGGTGAGGTTACCGGAGCAACTGGTAGCGGCGGCCGGGCAACTGGCGGACGAGGCGCTTCATCTCAAGGCTGAACAAGGCCACGCTGGCGGCGCTGGCGGGCAGGCCGCTTGCGCGGATGACCTCGTCCGAATCGAGTTCGCCGCCTTCGAGAGCTCGGTGGACGGCCTGCTCGGGCTCGGTCAGGTCGAGCGCGGGAAGGGGAGCGGGGCCCGGGAGCGAGGGACGGTTGGGCGGCGGGAACAGGTACTCGAACTCGGGCAGGATGTCATCGATGCCCTCACAGAGCTTGGCCCCCTTCTTGATGAGGTCATGGCATCCCTTGCTCCGGGGGGAGTCAATTCGGCCCGGCACCGCGAACACCTGCCGACCGTGGTCCACGGCGAACTGGGCCGTGATCATCGCGCCGCTGTTGATGTTGGCCTCGACGACCACGGTGCCCAGCGTCATGCCCGCCACGATCCGATTCCGGATCGGGAACGACTGCTTGTCGGCGGGACGGCCGAAGGGGAACTGGGTAAGGACGGCGCCGGTGGCGGCGATGCGGTCGAACAGGTCGCGGTTCTCGGGCGGGAAGACGATGTCGAGGCCGGTGCCGAGGACGGCGAGGGTGCGTCCTCCGGCCGCGAGCGCGCCTTGATGGGTTGCGGTGTCGATGCCGCGGGCGCCGCCACTGACGACGGTGACGCCCGTGTAGGCCAACTGGTAGCCCAGACGCCGGGCGACCTCGCCGCCGTAGGGGGTCGTCTGGCGGGAACCCACCACGGCGACCGAGTTCTTGTCGCGTGGGACGATGGATCCGCGGACGTAAAGGACGATGGGAGGGTCGTAGATTTCGCGGAGCAGCGGCGGGTAGCCCTCGTCCTCCTGTGTCAGGACATGGCAGCCGAAGGACTCGATGCGTCGGCATTCGCCCTCGAGATCGACTTTCGAGCGCCATGAGGCGATGGAGGTTGCGACGTCGGGGCCGATGCCATGGACGGCGCCGAGCTGGGCGGCGCTGGCTTCGAGGATGGCTTGGGGCGTGCCAAAGTGGGCGAGCAACTGCCGGAGTCGAACCGGCCCGAGGTGCTCGATCATGTTGAGTGCGACGTAGGCGTGCTTGGAATCCATGCGCCGTGAGGTAACGGCTGGATTTCCTCCGGCCAAGGGCGTCTTGCGGAGCCGCGGGCCTTTCAGCGTGGACGAAGGGTCCCGGTTTGCCGTGCTTGCTGGAGCTTCGCGTGCCGTGCAACCCCGCCGCACCCAACCGGCCGGGTCACGCCTAGGTCAGCACGTGGCGCAGGTACAGGTACATGAGCGGGGCGTTGAACAGCAACGAGTCCAGCAGGTCAAGGATGCCGCCGATGCCGGGGAAGAACCGCCCGGAATCCTTCACGCCGGCCTCGCGCTTGAACAAGGACTCGATCAGGTCGCCCACGACGGCGGCGACGGACAGGAGGACGCCGAGGATGACGGCATGGAGGGTGTTCATGCCGGCGAGGCGGGGGCCTGCGAGATGCGCGAACAGGACGCTGGCGCCGGTCGAGACGACGATCGCCCCGGCGAAGCCCTCCCATGTTTTGCCGGGGCTGATGCGCGGGATCATCTTGTGGCGGCCGACGAGGGACCCGACGCAGTAGGCGCCGACGTCGCTGAGCTTGGTGACGAGGATGAAGTAGAGGACGTAGAAGCGGCCATCGACGCCGGGGAAGAAGTTGATCTTCTGGATGAAGTTGAGGAGCCACGGGACGTACATGAGGCCCAGCAGGGTCGTGGAGATGGCGGTGAGCCCGTTGGACTGGTTCTTCTTGGAGACGAACTCGCGGACGCAGAGGCCGAGCACGAACAGGATAAGGACGGACGTCTCGAAGTCATTGGCGCGCGCGGGCAGCCCGCGGTGTTCATGGCCTGGTTGATAGACAGTGACGTAGTAGAACGTGGCGCCCATGAGGAGCAGGCCGTTGGCGATGCCCCATGACCTGAAGCATACAAGGCCCCTCCGGCCCACCAACGCGTAGAACTCCACGAGGCCCGTGCCCGCGAGGAGCAGCATGAGCCCAAGGAACACCCATTCCCGGACGAACGGGTTCCTCGAGAAGATGGCGGTGAGCACGACGGTCCAGAGGGCGACCGTGCTTGCGAGTCGGCGTACAAAGACCTGCCCCTTGCTTAGCGCGGGCGCGGCGGGGGGCGGCTGCGGGGATGCCGGCGCAGGAGGGGTGTCCATGGACGCCTCAGCCCAGCTTCCACCCCTTGCGATACTCGTGATGGATGAACCGGTCGGCCTCGGGCACGCCCTTGGCCCTCATGCGGGCGGCGTCCCATTCGATGCGTTTGCGGGTGCGGAACGCGATGTTGCCGAGGAGCCCGAGCTCGGTCAGGACGGCGCCGTAGGCGAATGGTGAATTGGTGCGGCCCATGGCCTTGAACCGGGGCAGGGCGAGGTCCTCGCCGCGGACGGCCCGGATCCATTCCTCGTGATGCCCCACGGAGCTGGGGAAGTCCGGGGCGGGGATTTCGGCGTCCTTGAACTTGTCGGCGGGCAGGAGCTGGAAGCGGCCGTAGTCGGCCAGCAACATCCCTTGGCTTCCCACGAACAACGTTCCGCCGCCCCACTTGGAGAGGTCCGGCACGCCGGCCACCTCCGGCCGCTTGCTGCCGGAGTACCAGAACATGCGGCGGCGCGGGTGCGCGGCCGTCGCGGGGAACTCGTACCGGACCTTCAGCCATGGAGGCGCGCAATGGGGATCGGGATCGGGCCCTTCCGCCTCGATGACGTCGGGCAGGCCGAGGTCGAGCGCCCAGACCCCGAGGTCCATGTGGTGGCAGCAGAAGTCGCTGAGCGTGCCACCCCCGAAGTGCCACCAGCGGCGCCAGTTGAAGTGGACCCACTCGGGGCTGTAATCGCGCCATGTGACGGGCCCGACCCATTGGTCGTAGTCGAGCCCGGCCGGGACGGGCGATGCGGGCGGCAGGGGCTTGGTTTCCCATGCGGAGCCTGCCCAGTGGTGGACCTCGTTGATTTCCCCAATGACGCCGGAGCGGGCGAGCTGGGCGACGCGGCGATAGTTGTCGGTGGCGTGGATTTGGTTGCCGGTCTGGGTGGGCAGCTTGGATTTCTGGGCGACCTGCACGAGGCGGCGGATCTCGCTGACGGTGTGGGTGAGCGGCTTCTCGCAATAGACGGGACGGCCGCTTTGCAGGGCCGCGATGGCAATCACGGCGTGCGTGTGGTCCGGCGTGGAGATGACGACGCCGTCGAGGTCGTTGCGGTCGAGCAGGCGCCGGTAATCCGAGCACCTGAACGCGCCCGGAAATTGCGCGCCCGCCGCGTTCAGGCGGCCCGAATCCACGTCGCACAGGGCCACGATGTTCTGGTGCCGAACGCCCGCGAGGTTCTCGCCGCCGCGACCTGCGACGCCGACGACGCCGAGGTTGAGCTTTTCGTTGGGGGAGAGCTTGCGTTGGGCGGCGCGGGTGATGCCGCCGAGGGTCAAGGCCGAGGCGGCGGCGGCGTGGTGCAGGAAGTGACGGCGCGTGATGTTCATGACGGGAAACGTGTCGTTGGCTCGCATCCTGCCTTGGGCGCCGGCGCTTTCCAAGGACGGACGTCGTGCCCTGAATCCCCACGCAGGAAGTTTTTCGGCTCACGGCTCCGGCCATGGACGCGGATGGAGTGGCCAACGGATGGATCCCAAGGACCCCATCCGTTCACCCTCTCCAAAAAGCCCGGGCATCCCCATGCAGGGGAATG
>CAIYFP010000110.1 GCA_903925515.1 uncultured Verrucomicrobiota bacterium | reverse complement strand
GGATGCCGCATCGGGCGTTTCGTGTGCGGACGTTCCAAGGTTAACGCCTATCGGCCACGCGGCCTGCAGCAGGGGCCATGCCTTGCGCCCCACCCAAAGCCTCCTCGTGCGGGGATTGGGGATCCACGCATCGGCGAGCGACGGGGTCCCATGCAGCCGCCCTGATGCCCCATGCCGCCCGGCGGGCGTCATCGGCGGGCACCTGCGGCGGGGGGGCGCCCCCCGAGGGCATGGCGCCAACCACCCGGGAGGTCCGAAATGTCAATGGTTTAGATGTGACCCCATTGCCTTGACTGCGGCGCAGGCGTTCACCACCACGTCAACTGCCGGAGGCGGGACTCGTGCAGGCCGCTGACGCCGACGCCAAGGAGGCGGAGGGGACGATGGACGAGGCGATGCCTTGCGAGGAGCCAGCAGGCCATGCGGTAGATGTCGCGCGCGGCGACCACGGGCTCGTCGCGGGAAAACTGGCGGGTGAGGGTGGTGAAGTCGCCGTAGCGGACCTTGACCTGGACCGTGCCTGCCGAGAGGCGGCGTCGTTCAAGCTTGGCGGAGATCTCCTCGGCCTGCTCGCGAAGGCATTGGCGGAGGATCGCCCGGTCCTCGGTGTCGCGCTCAAAGGTGTTCTCGCTGCTGATGCTCTTGATGTCGTCGCCAAGCTCAAGGGGGCGGTCGTCGTCGCCGAGGGCGAAGCGGCGGAGGGTGGGGCCCCATGAGCCGACGAGGGGTCGGAGGTCGCCGGGGTGGTCCTGGAGGTCGCCGACGGTATGGATGCCGGCGTTGGCGAGGGCCTTGCTGGTGACCTCGCCGACGCCGTGGAGCGCACGGACGGGGAGGGGGCGGAGGAAGGCGACCTTGTCGCGCTCGGGGATGAGGGTGAGGCCGCGCGGCTTCTGGAAGTCGCTGGCGAGCTTGGCGAGGAGCTTGTTGGAGGCGATGCCGATGGAGGCGGAGAGGCCGCGTTCCTTGAGGATGCGGGCCTGGAGGGCCCGCGCGATGGGCAAGGCGCGGAGGAGGGCGGCGTCGGGGTCGGGGCCCGTGACGGGGGCAGCGGGCGGCGCGGCGAGCTCCAGGTAGGCCTCGTCCACGGAGACCTGCTGGAGGACGGCGCCGGTCTCGGCCATCAAGGCCATGATCCGGAGGGACTCGTCGCGGTACCGATCCATGCGCGGCCGGATGAACTCGGCGTCGGGGCAGAGCCGGGCGGCGGTGCGGGAGGGCATGGCGGAGCGGACGCCGAACGTGCGGGCCTCATAGCTGGCGGCGCAGACGACGCCACGGCGGTCCGGGGGCGAGCCCACGACGACGGGCCGGCCGCGGAGCTCGGGCCGGTCGCGTTGCTCGACGGACGCGAAGAAGGCGTCCATGTCGAGGTGGAGGATGACGCGGGGACGGTTCAGGCGGGGATGGGGAACTCGACGACGGCGCGGGTTCGGGCGTCGGGGAGGGTTTCGAGGGCAAAGAAGGCGTTGCGTCCGTGGAGCTGGAGCAGTCGGCGCCGGGTGTTGGCGGTGCCGATGCCCTCGCGGCGCGGGGTGCCGTGGGTGGAGTCGGGCATGCCGGCGCCGTCGTCGAGGATCTCGACGCGGATCCGGCCGTGGGCCGGCGAGGAGGCGAGGATGGAGACGGTGACGGGCCGGGAAAGGGGTTCGAGGCCGTGCTTGATGGCGTTCTCGACGAGGGGTTGGAGGAGGAGGTTGGGAACGGGTTGTTCGAGGAGGGCGGGATCGATGTCGCGTTGGACGAGGAGGCGCCCGGGGAAGCGCATTTGCTCGAGGTCAAGGTATTGGTCCAGGAAGGCGAGTTCCTCGCGGAGGGGGACGGTGGGGTTGTCTCCACGGTCGAGGGAGTGGCGGAGAAGGGAGGCAAGGCGGACGAGCATGGAGTCGGCGGCATCGACGTCGCGGTACATGAGGGAGCCGATTCCGTTGAGGGCGTTGAAGAGGAAGTGGGGGTTGAGCTGCATGCGGAGGGCATGGAGCCGGGCGGACTGGAGGCGGGACTCGAGCTCAAGGAGGCGGCGTTCGCGGTCGCGGAGGTGCCGTTGGTAGGCGAGGGCATGGGAGCCGGTCACGACGACCCAGTACACGAGGACGTTGAAGAAGAACGTGGCGACGAGGACGTAGCGGAGGACGTCGCCGAAGGGCTTCTCGACGCCGCGGAGCGGGACGAGGAGGTGGGCAAGGCCGGAGCGAAGGAGGATCCATGCGAGGGAGAACACGGCGGAGGCGAGGACATGGAGGAGAAGGCGGAGGCGCCACTGGGGCCCGGCGAGGTTGAAGCGCCGCGCTAGGATGGACGCGGGCCATGAAAGGAGGCCGAAGAGGTACCAGTCTGCAAGGGATCCCATGATGGCGCTGCCCCATGCGACGGGCGCGCCGACCTTGGCGGAGGTGAGGTAGTGCTGCCCCGCGAACGCGAGCCCCACGAGGGTCCACAGGGCAGGGTGAACCCACGGCGGGATGCGGTGGGGGTTCGGGCTCATGGCGCGTGTCTAGGCATGGGAGGGCGGGGATCCGGCTGCGGACGCCGCAGCAGGGCTGGGCATGCGGGTGATGCCGGCATCCCCGTCCTTCCAGACCGGCTCGTAGCCGAGGCGGCGCAGGACGTCGGCGACCTCGGCCGGGGAGCGGTCGTCGGCGATGTCGAACTGGCCGGTGGCGCGGGTGACCTTGCTGGGCTCGCGCCGGGCAAGGGCGGCGGGGTCGGCCTCCACGATGCGGCCGCGGACGGTTTGGTGGAGCCGATCGTCGCCCGCGCCGGTGTAGCCTCCGGGCTCGGTGTGGCTCCCGGCGCTGGCATGGGTGAAGCCAATGCCGAACAGGCCATCGCGCAGGCGGGCGGGCTCGCGGGTGGAGAGCACGAGGCCGGCGTCGGGGAGGAAAAGACGAAACGCGGCGACGAGCTGGGCAAGGTCGCGGTCGGTGAGGTGGGCGAGGGGCTGGAACTCGCCGGCGCACGGCCTGAGGCGCGGGAAGGAGAGGGTGAGCATGGCCTTCCAGCAGTGGCGAAGGAGGTAGGCGGCATGGGCGCCAAGGCTGAGGGCCTCGAGGCGCCAGTCGGAGAGGCCGTACAGGGCGCCGATGCCGAGCCGGCGGAACCCCGCCGCGTAGGCGCGTTCGGGGCACTCGAGGCGCCAGTCGAAGTTCCGCTTGGGCCCGGCCGTGTGCATGCGGCCGTACACGTCGCGGTCGTAGGTCTCCTGGTACACGACAAGCCCCTCGGCGCCGGCCTCCACGATGGGGCGGTACTCGTCCGTCTCCATGGGGCCGACCTCGAGCGAAACCGAGGGGACGATGTCGGCGAGGGCGCGCGTGCATCCGGCGAGGTAGCCGTTGGAGACGAAGCGCGGGTGCTCGCCCGCGACGAGGAGGATGTTCCGGAAGCCTTGCGAGGCGAGCGCGCGGGCCTCGCGTGCGGCGTCGGGGACGGACAGGGTGACGCGGAGGATGGGGTTGTCCCGGGAGAACCCGCAGTAGGCGCAGTTGTTGATGCACTCGTTGCTGAGGTAGAGCGGGGCGAAGAGGCGGACGACGCGCCCGAAGCGTTGCCGCGTGAGCGCCTGGGAACGGCGGCATAGTTCCTCGAGGCGGTTCGCGGCGGCGGGCGACAGGAGGGTCGCAAGGTCCGCGAGGGACCGCGCGCCGCGCGCGAGCACGGCCGAGACGTCCGCGTTGGACGCGTCGTGGGCGCGTTGCAGGAGGGCCCCCACGGGCAGCTTGTTGAACTCGGCGACGAAGCTCATGAACGGCGCGACTCTATGGACGGGCGCGTGGGGTGCAACGCAAGGGGCGGGCTTGACTTCGGGGGAGGGCTCCCTTGAATCCGGGACAGTCCCCGCGAATGGCGTGCAGTGGAGCCTTGTGCCAGCACGGCACGGGCCGTTGGCGTCCGCGGGGACGGAGGATTCCAGACATGAAGAGAGGAGACGGCGGGAGGGTTGGGGCCGGGTTCACGCTGATCGAGCTGCTGGTCGTGATCGCGATCATCGCGATCCTCGCGGGGATGCTGTTGCCGGCGCTCGGCAAGGCGCAGGCCAAGGCCAAGGGCCTGCGGTGCATGAGCAACGCCAAGCAGCTCCAGCTGGCGTGGTCCCTGTACGCCAACGACCACGACGGCAAGATCGTCCCCAACACGTTCGACAGGAACTCGTGGATCGACAACGCATGGATCCTGAGCTCCGACCTCGTCACGATGTCGGCCGACGCGACCAACGTGAACATCATCCGGGCGGGCAAGCTGTGGAGCTACAACACGTCCCTTGAGATCTACACGTGCCCGGCAGACCCGCCGTGGCCGCCCAAGGGCCGGGCCAAGAAGAAACGCAACCGCAGCTTCTCCATCCAGGGCCGCATGGGCGGGCCCAGCGACCTCTTCGACGCGCTCACGTCCGGCAAGTTCAGCCACAAGTCATGGGCCAAGGAATCCCAGATCGCCAACCCAGGCCCCTCCGGCGCCATGGTCTTCGTGGACGAGAGCGAGTACGTGATCGACGACGGCTACTTCATCGTGGACGCGTTCAGCAAGGACACATGGCAGAACTACCCGTCGAGCCGGCACAACGGCGGCGGGGACATGTCCTTCGCGGACGGCCATGCGGAGATCAAGCGATGGGCGGGGCCGAGCACGCGCCGGTTCAACAACACCGGCGGCTTCGTGAAGATCAACCCCGCTGTCGTGCAGGACAAGACGGACCTCGAATGGGTCCAGCGCACGCTCGTGCAGGACGACATCGCCGATTGAGGGTCGCCCCAACAGCGCGGGCGGGGCCACCCGGGACCGCATGGCCGCAATCCGTGGATTCGGCGGATTCGGCGGACTCGAAGGATGCGGACGTGGGTTGTGGTGGCACGGTGGGCGGGTGAAGACGGTGGTTCATTGGTTCCGGCGGGACCTGCGGGTGACGGACAACACGGCGTTGCACGAGGCGGACCGCACGGCGGAGCGCGTCGTGCCGGTGTTCTGCTGGGACGACGCGATCCTGAGGTCGCCAGACGTGGGCGGCGCGCGGGTGGCGTTCCTGCTGGAATCGTTGCGCTCGCTGGAGTCGAACCTTGAGGCCATGGGCCACCGGCTCGTGGTCAGGCGCGGGCGTCCCGAGGAGGTGTTGCGGGCGCTCGCCCGCGAGTCCGGGGCGTCGGCGGTGTTCGCCAACCGGGACTACGAGCCGTACTCGCGCGAACGCGACGCGCGGGTGGCGTCGGCGTTGGCCTCCGAGGGCGTGGCGTTTCGCTCGTTCAAGGACTCGGTCGTCTGGGAGGAACGCGAGGTGCTGACGGGCTCGGGCGGGGCGTACACGGTGTTCACGCCCTACTCGCGGGCATGGAGGGCCAAGGGAATTCCCGCGCCGCGCCCGCGGTTGTCCCGGGCGCGGGTCGCGCCGGACCTCGCGCTCGCTTCGGAGCCGCTGCCCCGGACGTCGGCGGAGCTGGGGCACCCCCGCGGGCACGGGCTGATCGCGGCGGGCGAACGGGCGGGGATGAAGGCGCTCGACGAGTTCCTCGAAGGACGCGTGGAGCGCTATGCCACGGGGCGGGACACGCCGTCGGACGACGGCGGGACGTCGCGGTTGTCGCCGCACCTGCGGTTCGGGACGGTGAACGTGCGGACGGCGTTGGAACGGTTGGCGCGGGCGCGGGCGGCGGCGCCGGAGGCCGGGGGGCAACGCGGGTGCGACGTGTGGCAGACGGAGCTCATCTGGCGGGAGTTCTACGCGCAGGTGTTGGCCAACCATCCTCACGTGGCGACGGGGTCGTTCCGGAGGGAGTACGACGCCCTGGCATGGGAGGGGCGCGACGAGTGGTTCGACGCATGGTGCGCGGGGGCGACGGGCTACCCGGTGGTGGACGCGGCGATGCGATGCCTGAACGCGACGGGCTGGATGCACAACCGGCTGCGAATGGTGGTCGCGATGTTCCTGACCAAGGACCTGCTGGTCTCATGGCAACGGGGGGAACGTTACTTCATGCAACGGCTGGTCGATGGCGACCTCGCCGCGAACAACGGGGGATGGCAATGGAGCGCCGGGACGGGCACGGACGCGGCCCCCTACTTCCGCATCTTCAACCCGGTGTCCCAAGGGGAAAAGTTCGACCCGGCGGGGGCGTTCGTGAGGCGATGGGTGCCGGAGCTGGCGGGCGTGCCGGACCGGTTTGTGCACCGGCCATGGGACGACCCGGGGCGCCGCGCGACGGGGAAGTATCCGGCGCGGATCGTGGACCACGGGGTGCAGCGGGAGCGCTGCCTGCGGATGTTCAAGGCGGTCCGGGGGGAGGGAACGGTCGAGGCGCGGGGGGCGGGGAGCGGGGAATGAGGGGCGGGCGGCGGGCCGGGGGGATGGACCCATGCGGCCATGGGCGGCACGGGCCGGGGTGATGGGTCATGGCCTAGTGTCGTGTCTCACCAATGGCTGGTGTTTCGCCGCGAGGGATTTTCGTGTCCAACGAGGCGCGAGTGACGAGCAGACCCGCAGAGGTCTGTGAGGAG
>CAIYFP010000109.1 GCA_903925515.1 uncultured Verrucomicrobiota bacterium | reverse complement strand
CCCCCTGCATGCCGGGTCGCGGTGGTGGCGTGCTGCCTCGGGTAGGTGCATGGGAGCCATGCGAGGTGCTTGAGGTTGGCCAAGGGTTGGAACCACGAAACACACGAAATACACGAAAAAGAGAGCCCTCTCGTGGCCGCGGATCGTGTCCGTGGATCCGAGTCTTCGCGGGCCGTCCATGGTGCTCAGTTCCCCTGACGGGGAGATGAAGCAGATCAAGCTTAGCGCTTATGGGGCACCCGGCCTACAAGCGGAGTCGCCCGCGGAGACGCAGAGATGCGGAGATGGGAGGTGTTTCTGGCTCAGATCCCCGCAGCTTCGCGGCTCGGCGGCTCGGCGGGGAACGTTCGCCCCATGCCGGATGGGAGTCGGTCACGCGATTGCGGGGATGACCCGGGCCCCCGTGGAATGGGGCGCATGCCCTATCTTTACCCCCTCCCCCCGGTTGCGGGGAGGTGCGCGGGTCAAGATAGGATGGGGGCGTGCGTGCCACCCGTCTTTGCTTCGCATTCAGCTTGGCCCTTGGCCTCTTGCGCCATGGCCTTGTTGCACGTGCCGCCCTTGCCGCCGTGATGCTGGGCCTTTTGGCCCCAGCGTCCCTCGTGGCCCAGAACACCACGTCCGCCCAGCTCAACGGCGTCGGTTTCTTCCGTGTCCCCAGCCTGCCTGCCATGGGCTCAGCGGTGACCGTTGAAACATGGGTCAACCCAAGGTCCGCAAAAGACTACTGGCAAGTCCTCCTGAGCATCGGGGAAGGCAGCCTTGGGGCGTACTTCGCCATCGTCCTCGAACCGCAAACCCTTAGGCCAGGGTTGTTCATGTCCACGGCGTCTCCGGGGACCGCCGCAAACTGGACGGATTGGATCATGTCGTCTGCGTCCATCCCCATCAACCAGTGGTCCCACTTGGCTGCCACGATTGGCTCGGATCGATCGTTGCGCCTCTACATCAATGGCGCGCTGGTGGCCTCGGGCACGGCAACCGCGAACATGGCGTCTGTTGCCCGGAGCACGAACTTCATCAGCGGAGTTACCGATCTCGTGACGGGCGAGGTCATTGGCTTGGTCGACGGATCCGTCGCCGACGTGCGCATCTGGAGCGTGGCGCGTACCCAAGCCCAGATACAGACCTCCATGGCCGTGGGCTCCATCGCGGGCGCTGCGACGGGCCTTGTGGCGGCGTACCCGTTTGGGGCGACGGGCGCGGCCGCGCTTGCGGACGTCAGCGGCAACAGCAGGACCCTAACCTCATCTGGAACCGTCCAATTCAAATCGGGCGAGTTATCTTCGCCGTCGGTCACGTCCGCCGACAATCTCATCACCGCCAACCTCACGGGCGGGTCCTACACCATCGCCTCGCTTCCGGCGTTGGATGGCGCATTGACGTTCGAGGCATGGGTGCGTCCAACGACGCATGAATACTACTCGCGGATTTTGGATATCGGGCCGAGCACGTCGGACAACCTGCTTCTCGTGGGCAGCAAGCAATCCACCGGAATCCCCATTTTCATCGTCAATCGCAACGGAGCCACGGCCGTGTGGGTGGAGGCACCCACGGCCCTGACCCTCGGCAAGTGGACGCATATCGCGGGCGTCCTCGGCACGGATCGCTCGGCTCGCCTCTACATCGATGGCCAACTGGTG
>CAIYFP010000108.1 GCA_903925515.1 uncultured Verrucomicrobiota bacterium | reverse complement strand
TTCCCCCTTCAACGCTTGCTCTTCCCCCTTCAACGCTTGCTCTTCCCCCTTCGACGCTTGCTCTTCCCCCTTCGACGCTTGCTCTTCCCCCTTCGACGCTTGCTCTTCCCCTTTGAGCCCGAGTTCTCCGGCCTCGAGGAAATGCCCCTCCGCCTCAAAGCTCCGCGACATTCCTTCAAGCGGATGCGATCCGGCATGAAGCCCGAAGCCTTCCGGCTTCAACCCGAAGAGCATGGGTTCCTTTGATCGCTCCACCCCAATGAAGATCGGCGACGTCCAGCGCCCGGAATCGGCCTGCGCCGCTGCCCGGCGGCGATCCAGAAGGAGTTCATGCGAAGCTTGGATATCCCGCACGAGAGCCGGCGGATGAACCGGCTGGGGGCTGAATCGCGCGCGGAGACGCGGAGACGCGGAGATATGAGCAACAACTCTGCGTCTCGGCATCTCCACCCATTAAACCGCCGGTTGGCCGCCGGGGCAGGTTTCACTGGTTCCATCACCAAGGCCTGCCCTGGCCCTGATCTTCGCGTGAGCAGATCCCCGCGACATGCACCATGGAATCATTGCTTGGGAGGCCTTGTTTTTTGAATCACGCGAATGCGCCAAGACGCGAGGAGTGCCGGCAGTGGCTTGGCAAAGGGGTTGCCTTACGAGGTGCCGACAACCCGAGGGCGCAACGGGTCGAGGAAGCTGGAGTCGTTCCTTGCTGTCAAAGGATTCGCTCAAGGATTCTCTCGAGGTTGACGTGACGGGAGATCATGTCCCGGATGAGCCGGATCTTTTGCGTGTCGTCCGGACGCGTCTTCACGGTGAGGTCATGGACGGTTGATGCGACGGAATAGGAATCGGCGCGAGTCAGGAGGACGGGGCACGGCAGGGACGCCACGAGCCTTCGCATGGAAGGCGAGGGTTGGATGTCGTCGGACAAGATGATGCCGGCCAGAAGACCCTCGCCGTGGTCAGTGGAGGCCTCGGCGGCAGCGCGGAGGACGTCCTCGCGGTCTGCGGGGCAGATGAGCAGGGTTGCCGGCTGGAAGAGCCTTGTGACGTTTGCGGGTCCCATGGCGCCGATGACGACGCGTTGGACGATGTTGTGGATTCGGGTTGCGCCGGCAAGGACCTCGGCGCGGAGCTCCTCGTGCACGAGTTCAATCGTGGGCTTGGAAAGGATGGGTTGATGTGGGATGACGCCGAGGAGCTCGAGTCCCTTTCGCTTGAGGCCTCGTTGGGCGAAATCGGTGATGTAGTCGAGCTTCTCTGGGAGGACCTTGTTGAGGATGACCCCGATCACCTCGACGCCCTCGGCGGCGAAGAGGGCACGGTTCATGGCGACCTCGTCGATGGGGAGGCCGATGCCGCCGCGCGAGACGATGACGACCTTGGAGCCGAGCAGGCGGGCGACGGCGGCGTTGGAAAGGTCAAACACGGACCCGACCCCGGCATGGCCGGTGCCCTCGATCAGGACGAACTGCTTCTCCCATGCAACGCGGTCGAAGGCCTTGTGGATGCGCTTCACCAGCCAGTCGAGGTTGGCGTTCTGGAGGTAGCGGCGGGTGAAGTCGGGCTCGACGGCGATGGGCGACATGTCCACGAGGGGGCAGTCGAGCCGGAACACCTTGTCCATGAGCACCGAGTCCTCGTCGATCTTCTGCTCATCGATCTCGACGAATCGCTGGCCGACCGGCTTGATGTACCCGACGCGCCCATAGCGCCGTTCGAGGGCGGATAGCAAGCCAAGGGAGGTGGTGGTCTTGCCGTCGTTCTGCCGCGTAGCGGCGACAAAGATGCGAGGTGTGGATGCGTTGAGGAGCATGGCTAGGACTCGCCGGGCAGGTGTTCCCCGGCGCCGGGATAGAGTTTGGGGTACTCGATGCTTTGCAGGCCGACGATGGCGGCGACGCCGAGGATGTCGTGCGCGTTGGAACCGCGCGAGACGTCGGCCGCAGGGCGGTCGAGGCCCAGCAGGACTTGGCCGTACGCGTTCGCCCGGGCGATGTGCTGGATCATTTTCGAGGCGATGTTGCCCGAGTTCAGGTCCGGGAAGACGAGGACGTTCGCGCGCCCTGCCACCTTGGAGCCCGGCAACTTCCGGGCGGCGATCTCCGGGATCAGCGCTGCGTCCACCTGCAACTCGCCGTCGAAGTCCGCCTCAAGGAACTCGGCCGACGCCCTCTGCTGGGCCAACGCCGTCGCGGCCTTGATGCGCAACACGGAGGGTTGCGTCGTGGCGCCCATCGTCGAGTAGGACAGGAACGCAACGCGCGGTCGGGACCCGAGGATTTGGCGGGCCAGCTTGGCCGTGGAGATGCCAATCTCCGCCAGTTGCTCCACGGTGGGCTCCGGGATCACGCCGCAGTCACCGAGGAAGAGCACGCCACCTTCCCCGAACCGGGTGTCCTCCACCTCCATCACCATGCATGACGAGGCCGTGGTGGTGCGGGGCGCAACCCGGATAATCTGGAACAGGGGCCTGAGCACGGAACCGGAGATCTCGCTGGTTCCAGACACCATCCCGTCGGCCTGCCGCATGCCGACCATCATGGCGCCGAAGTGGTTTGGCTTGGCCATGGCCTCGCGGGCCTCCTGCTCCTTGATTCCCTTGGACCGCCGGATCAACTCGAACCGTCGCGCGAAGGAATCGAGGTCTGGCGAGTCGGATGGATTGATGATGCGAATGCCCTCGAGCGACACGTTGAGCGCGGCGGCCGCCTCCTTCACGGCCGCGCGTTCGCCGAGCAGGATCGGGACCCCAAGCCGCAGCGAATGGAACTGACGCGCGGCCTGCAACACCCTCGGCTCGGTCCCTTCCGGGAACACAATTCGCTTGGGATGACGTTGCAGCTTCTCGATGACGCCGCCGATGAATCGCATGCCCGGATCCTGCCACCGTGCCGCCGACGGATGCGAGCCGCGAATCCGGGCTGAAACTTCGGACGATTCCTCCGATGCGCCGACGGCCCGGCGGACCCGTCGCCCGCCCATGTGCCCTGAACGAGGGGGCGGGGAACGCCATCGCCAGCCCAAGGCACCCCGTGCATGGGTTCATGAAGCCGGTCCACTTCCTCTCGCCCGCTTGGCTGCGCATGCACCATTTTCTCCGGCTGCCGACCGTTGGACCGCACCGGGTGCGCCCGGGGTGCCCGTGGTCTTCATGGTCCCGGTCCCTGAACCGCCTCGCGTCGCCACGGGGCCGAGCAGCGACCGCACCTCCTCGTCGTCAACCTGGGGAAACGATGCATACCATTCGCCAACCGAGACGAAGCGCCGCGGGGCGATCAACGCGACCCACTCGTCCACGTCCGCCTGCATTCGTGCCATCGTCTCCTGGGAGGCCGTCGGCACCGCCGCGATGATCCGCTTGGCGCCGCGTTGGCGCAGCGCGTGGACGGCGGCCTTCAGCGTGGACCCCGTAGCCACGCCGTCGTCCACCAGCAAGACCGCCTTGCCCCGCACCTCCAACGGTGTCCGGCCTTGCCGAAATGCCCTCTCGCGTCGCTCCAGCTCGCGTCGCTCGCGAAAGGTCACGGCATCGATCGTCTC
>CAIYFP010000107.1 GCA_903925515.1 uncultured Verrucomicrobiota bacterium | reverse complement strand
TCCACGTCGCCGAAATCGACGCGTCGGACGACGCCTCGGCCCTCGACGTCATAGGCGACCTGGGCGCGGACCTGGCCTTGGACGAGGACGGTGAGGTAGAGGGTGTTGCCGGGGACGGAAGCGTTGGGCCGGAGGAGAGGCAGGCCGCTGTCGATGGGGATGCGACGGGCCTGGACGACGACGTCGTCGGACGGGGCGAGGTTGCGGCCGCCAAGGTTGATGATGCCCCAGATGACCGTGTCGGGCTCGGGCACGGCGGCGCGCATCGCGAGCGACGAGCCGATGACGATCCAACCGGCGAGCAGCCGTGCGAGGGCCGTGGCGAGGCGAGGGAGGCGAGAGGTTTTCATGTCACGAGACGCATGGAGGGTTCGACGGGCCGCTCAGTTCCCGGAGTAGGCATAGGTTTGGAAGAAGAGCTTGATGTCGGAGACGGAGTCGATGAAGGCGTCGAGTCCGGCGTTGGGGTCGTTGAGGAGGGTGCCACCGGGGATGACGAGCATCCACTCGGTGTTCCAGACGGAGCGTCCGATGAGGCGGGAGTCGCTGGAGGCCTCGGCGGGGTCGAAGTCGCCGCCGTCATGGTAGGCGCGCAGGGCGGAGAACTTCCGGATTTCGGTGAAGTCGCCGTTGAGGGAGTCCATGGACGGGATGAACCTGGGGTTCCGGATGCTGGCCTCGCTGATGGGGAATGGCAGCGGGATCTTCTGGTCGATGACCCGCCAGAGGCGGACCTCGAAGTTGTCGGCATCGGGGGCACGCAGGACGTCGGCGCCGACTGGCACGAGATAGACGCGGGGGGTCATGCTCATGCCGTTGCCGTCGTAGCCGCTGAACCAAATGCCCGCCGACCGGATCTTGGTGGCGAACATGCTGGGGTCGTAGGCGCTATCACCGCCGCTGAGGGGCCAGCCGAAGTAGTTGAGTCCAAAGGTCACGGTGGTTGGGAAGCGGATGACGAGGGCAGGCTGCGGCCCCAAGGAGGCGGGTGCCATCGGTCGGCAGAACCGCTTGAAGTCGCCGATCGCCCACAGGTCATCCACGCGGCAACGCTTCAATTGCTCGCGCCAAAGGTCGTCGGAGTCGGCGCCCGCCCCCTTGATCCGGAAAAGTTCCCTGCGCAGGGAGAAGCGTCCCGTCTCGGTGGAGGGGTTGTTGAAGCCCATCTGGGTTTTCATGACGGCGAAGTTTGCGTTCATGCGGGCCAACGGCGCGGCCAACCCCTGCTGCCCCGGGACGGGCACGCCGTCCACGATGCCACCCAACGCGCGATGCCGGACGATGTCGGTGAAGAAGCGGCGGCCGGCCTTGCCCTCGGTGCCGATGAGGTTGGACTCATAGTCGTAGGCGGAGGCGGCGAGATAGACGTAGCGTGCGGCGAGGTCGAAGGAGGCCCTGTACTTCTGGATGGCGTCGTTGCGCATGATGCGGAAGGCCATGTCCTGGTAACGCCGCTTGGTGGCGTCGCCAGCGGTCTTGCGCCGAAAGGCGTTGCGCTCGTCCAGGATTCGCAGGCCATTGGCAAGGGCGGCCCGGTAGCGGCCGAAGGTCTGCTCGACGACCTCCTTCTGGGTATGGATTTCGAGCCGGAGCGAGGGTTCTTCCCGAAGCTTGCTCACCATCTCCGCCACGTTTTGCTGCGCCTCGTAGTTGGCCTCGAGCTCCTTGATGGAGATCTCCTCGTTGATGCTGTTGATGGACTGCTTGGCCTCGGTTTGGGCCATGGCAATTCCGAGGCCCATGGAGGTGCCATCCACCACCGATGCGGCGACCAAGCCCCCGATCATGAGGCTGGCCCTCACCGGTGCCGTGACGTCGTTGGCAAGTCCGGCGACCTTGGGAAGCCCCTCCGAGGCGGCCTGGGCATAGGCCCGGATGTTCTCCGAGACCTTGTCCATCGCGATCTGGGAGCTCTGCATGTCAGCCATCTTCTGGACGAGGCTGGCCTTGCTGTCCCGCTCCTTGTCGAGGATGTCCGCCTCGGCGGCGGCAAAGCTGGCGTACTTGCCGCCGAGGTGGGTCATCTGGTCGTTGATGGAGGCCATGAGCGCATCGTAGTTCTTGACGGCCTGCTTGAGGCGAGCATCGGCCTGGACGAGGTCCGAGAGGACGGTCTGGATCTCGCCCGGGGCGCGGCGCTTGCCCCAGTCCTTAGGGGCCTCGAACAAGTAGGCGCCCGGGGAGACGGGATAATCGACGGCGGTCACCTTGGCATACTCCTCCCCGTACGTGTTGCCGAGGCCCAGGTCCTCCCGCAGACCGGCCGTGCTTGCGTCCATGGAGGCGCTGGCATGGGCGGCGTTCGTTGGGCTGTAGAGGAGGGACAGCCCGAGGGTGGAGGCGTTGGTCTGGATGTTGCTGAGGAACCCCGTGATCTTGGAGGAGGCCTGCTCGTAGCCCGGGTTGATCTCGGATGTGTCCACGTACATGTAATGGATGATGTCGGGCCCGTCGTAGCCCGAGGGGTAGAGCTTCCCGGCACCGATCTCGCCCTGGTAGGGATAACCGAACACCTCGATGAGGCGGTTCTTGTAGTCCCGTTCCTGCTCGCTGACCAACCTTGCCATGGCCTCGGTGGAATCCTCGTTGGCACGGATGGACTGGCTCATGCCGTTGACTTGGTTGAACACCAGCAAGGTGTTGTTCAGGGCGTCCTGCGCGCGCGTCGCGACCTGTTCGTAGTGCGTGAGGCCTTGGGCGCCCGTCCCGACCTCGATGAATGAGGGGTCGATGTCGAAGGGCACCACGCCCTTGGCGAGCCCGAGCGGGTTCAGGCCTCCGTCGGCGGCGTCGATCTTCTCCATGATCACGCCGACCTGGGTGGCAATCTCCGCAACCTCGGGGACGGTGGCGCGGTCGATGCGATCAAGGCCGACATGGCTGGGGTCGGGATCGACGGCGGGAAGGATGGCGTTGACGGTGAGCCAGTCGAAGAAGGCGCCGTGCGCGGCGCGCTTGGCCCAGTCATCCACGCCCCATGCGCGGTCCGGGTCGCTGTCGCCGTAGCCCTGCCATTGGCCGCTGGGATCCTCCACATAGTTGAGGCGGTAGGTGAGGTCCACGATGTCGGCGCCCACCTTGGCCTTGCTGGCGGCGGCGACGGCAAACTTGCGCTCGTCGAGGTAATCGACCTTCACGGGCACGCCGGCCACGAGGACGTTCTCGGACCGTGGAACCCACGTGAAGTTGGGGTTGCGAAGGAGGTCGTAGTAGGAGGTCACGGCGGTGAGGTAATGGCCCCACGCGTCGCCATGCCCCTGCGGATAAAGCGTGCGGGCATCCTTCTCGTCGATGCGGCCGTCGCCGTTGACGTCGGTCATGTTGTACGTGTTGACGTAGGCGACCTCGCCATCGCCGAGCGTGAAGTTCCAGAAGAGCCGGTTGTAGAGGGGGGCTCCCTGGACGCCGGCGCTGGTGTTGTCACGCCCCCGGAGAAGGGCCAACTCCTCATCGAGGAGCGAGTCCACCTGGTTCATGAAGGCGAACATCGAGGAAGCCGTGCTCCCGAACGTGTTGATGTTCGGGTTCTCGCTCGTGAAGTTGACGAGCGGGTCGATGGCGTCGGCGTAGGCCTCGTTGCCGAGAAGGCTGTACAGGTCGGCAACGCGGCTGGCGACCAGCAGGAGCGCGTTGTTGGCTGGCTGGTAATTGACCGGAGGCGTGCCGTCGGTGCTCAGGGACCGCGCGCGTCGGAGGACGGTCTCGTAGGCCTCGATGAGGCCGATGCGATGGAGGTTCTCGGGGCTGGGATTGAAGGCGATGTCGCCCTCGTACCGGGCGCCGGCCTGCTGGAGCATGGACGTCTTGGTGCTGGCGGCGGACTGCGAGAGGTCGTTCACGCGCTCGTCGAAGGGGTTCAGCCCGCGAATCACGCGCTTGACCCAGCCCTCGGCGAGCATGGGCCATGGCTCGCTCCTGGAGGAAGGATCGCCGATCCATGGGCTCCAGACATTTTGGTTGGTGCCGACGTTGTAGCCGCGGTACCGGCACAGGAACCAGTTGTCCGAGATGGTGAGCAGCCCGGACTCCCCGCCCTCGCCGAGCGTGACCGAGTTCTTGCCATTGCCGAAGCCGGGGGTGTACGGGATCCAGCCGCGTGCATCGGTGATCATGCCGGTCGCCGGGTCCACGAGCGGTATCTGGCTCTTCAGGAAGTCGGCGCTGTCGGGCTTGTAATACCACTCAAACTCGAACCCCTCCGGCGCGGCGGCGAAGTCGCTGCTGACCCGAAGCGTGAGCCGTTCGTCGAAGACATTGTCGGGGTAGATCAGCTTCATGTCCCCCGCGAAGGGGCCCGGGCCAATCTGGATGATCTTCACGGACACCGGCAGGCCGGCGAGGGAGACGTCATCGTTCTCGATGAGGGAGACGAATCGCGGGGGGATGCCCCATGGCTGCCCCTCGGCGCTGGTCCATGCAATGGTCCCCGCCGCGCGTGCATGCCTGTCGTTGCCGCTGCCGTCCAAGGCGGGGAGGGTCTGGCCGTCCATCTGCCAGTAGCCGGCCAGGCCGGGCGACCGCGCGAGGAGGGCTTGGTTTCGCCACCCGGCGATCTCGGCGTAGGCGCGGGCCACGTTGGTCCACACGCGCATCTCGTCGATGGAGCCGTAGAAGCCGGCGAACGGGCTGCGCGCCGTGCCGCTGCCGATGCGCAACTCGTTGGACGATGGCCATGGGTGGCCTCCGGCATGTCGGCCTGTCCCACGACCTCGCCATCGCGATAGAGGAACATGGCCATGGCCACGGAGTCATAGACGCCGGCCCAGTGATGCCACTCGCCCGTGTCGGTGAACCTCGCGTCCGAGAGAAGGGTCACCCCGGCGACGTCGAAGTAGAAGTATCCGTCCTCGCGGAAGCCGGCCTGGGCGCGGCGATGGTCGGTACCCCATGCAACGACGATGTCCTCGCTGTTGGCGCCGGCTCGGTTGACCCACGCCTCCCACGTGAACTGGTCGAGGTTGGCGACGGGCATGTTGGTGACGAGGAGATGGTTGCTGAGTCGATTGTTGGCGAGGCTCAGGGCATGGCCGGGCCGCGGGGGCGCCGGCGGGTTGCTGGCGAACGCCGCCGTAAGCGCCTTCGGGCCGCCGGGGAGCGACTCGAACTCAAGGTAGTTGGTGTTGAACTGGTAGGTCGTCACCGCGTTGGTCGAGAGCCCCACCACGACGTTGGTGGCGACGGCGACGCGCCGGTATTGGAGCCCGACAAGGAGCGACTTGTCGGCAAGGCCATCACGGTCAAGGTCGAGCCGGTTCGGGTTTCGCGTGAGCCAGAAGAGGTCGTCAATCGCCTTGTCGAACGACGTGTTGTTGTTCTTGCCGTCGAGGTCTTGGATCTGGTCGCGCTCGGACTCGGTCATGACGTTGGGGAGCAGGAGCGGCTCGCCGATCTGGGATTCGTCGAGGTAACCCTTGAAGCAAAGAGCCTTGCCCATGGGGTCGTAGGTCAGGCGCAACCGGAGGACGTATGGAAGGTCGGCAAAGAGCCTTCGCCCCGCCGGGCCGTCCCAGAGGCGGATGCTGTCCGGCAGGCGCACGGTGGCCCCGAGGCGGACGGAGCGCTCGCTCATGGGGTCATACAGCCGCGCGAGGTTGGTGGGGGCACCAGTCAGGAATCCGGCGCCGATCTTCATCGCGCTCGCGTTGGCGGGGTCGTTGAGGCCGGGGTCGATGCTGTCATAGACCACGCGGACGCTGGCCATGTCCATGACGTTGGGGAGGCCCTTCTTGCTGCGCAGGAGGCTTTCGCCGACGTCGAGCACCGGGGCGTTGTCGGGCCACCGGACTTCGAAGCGGACGGGCAAGGGGACGCCCTGCGTGCCCCCCGGGAGGCGGTCCAGCCATGGGACCCATGATCCGCCGTTCCCGGCGAACGTGCTGGGAATGCCGTAGAGCTGGGTGGGCCAGTAGAAGTCGGGCTGGAGGGCATAGAAGAAGCGGACGACAAGGTTGGTGTTGAGCGTGCCGTCCACGCCGGCTGCGCGGGCATGGATCTTGCCCTTGTAGTCCTTGATCGCGATGTCGGTGCCCGACGTGACGTAATTGCTTGGGCACAGGGTCAGGGCGGCGAGAGGCAAGGGAGGCTGGATCTCGGTCCCGGCAACACCCGGGTACCTGAAGAAGTACGGGGCCTGCTCCGCGACAACCTTGTAAACGTTGATCGACCAGCGGGAGGTGTCGCGGTCCTCGTACTTCACCAGCACGAACGGCTCCGAGTACTTGGTACTCCCGATGGTGTTCAGGTCGGAACGGAGGGCGTAGGCGACGTCGCCCAGCATCAGTGCGTGCTCCTCGTTGGGATTGAATCCCGGGAGGGTGCCGTCCGGTTGGTTGTAGATGTGGGCCTTGGGGTAGAGGACCGAGGAAAGCGGACCATGGGGACTGGTGCCCAGGGCGCTCGCAATGACAATGGCCGGGGCGTTGGCCGGCCACTCGGGAATGTAGCGAACAGGACGTTCGGCCCATGAGACGCCGAGGTGGTTCAAGGAATACCAGATCACCACCAGGTCGTCGTCGTTCCATGCGGGGTTGGCCATGCCCTTGTTGATCCGGTTCACGGGCAGGATCGACCCCATGCGTTGGCTCCGGTCGTAGGCAGCCAAGGCCCCGACGGCGTCGTAGGCCGACTTCTGGTGGAACACGAAGCCGTTACGCCCGGCGAGATCCTTGTGCTCGGCATCGACAATCGGCGTGCCGATGGGCCATGGGACGTCGGCCTTGTTGGTCCGCATCGGCGCGGGCAGGTGCATGTTGGCGAGCAGTTCCGGGACGGTGTACGTGCGGACGACGGTGAAGTGGTTGGTCTGGGAGGTGGGGTCGGCGGGAAGGCCGTCGGTCCGCAGGTAATGCCAGACGGTGTAGCCGGTCTTGTTCGTCTGGGAGGTGAACGTCTTGCTCTGCTGGTCGAGCACGGAGCCATCGACGGAGGAATAGGCCTGCTGGAGGAAGGAGTAGGGCCATGGCGACACCTCGGGCTGGACGATCACGGGCGCCCCGGCCGCGTGGACCTGCGGTTGGCTGGGCCAGAGGTTGGCGGCAAACACGGCGATCGAACGTGCATTCGTGGAGGCGAGGTCCGTGGTCGTGGGCCAGCTAATGCGGGCGGTCACGGGCCGGACGGCATAGAGGGTCTTTTCCTTCTCACCCCAGATGAACGACTGCTGCGGGGTGTCGGTGGAACGGCCGCTGAGCAACTCGATTACCGGGGCGCGGGCCACCGCTCCAAGGGGCCGGGGCACGGGCATGCCGATGACGTTGGCGGGGACGGCGAGGAAGGCACGCCTCTCGGAGCCACCAGCGGCCGTCCGGATGCGACCCTGTCCGACGATGTGCCCCACGTTGTTGATGGCGACGGCGCGCTCGAGGGTCCATGGGCTGTCCGGCGCCGTCAGGTCGTTGAGGTTGAAGGCCTTGGAGTTGGAGACAAGGAAGGCATTGGTGACGCCCGCGCTGACCTCCGCCTCGCCCACGCATTGGAGGCTGTTGTTGACGCCATGCGCGCGGCTGGAAATCCAGCTCGTGCCGAGGATCCTCCATTGGGTCGTGGCGCCCGAGTACATGGCCGCAACGGGACGTCCGTCACTCGTGCGAGCAAGGCTGGCAGCGATGGCCGTGCCCTTCTCGGAGATCGCCGAGGGACGAACGCTGCCGAAGCCGGATGGCGGAGCCACGAGGCTGAGGTTGGTGTTGGCCGTGTCGTACACCCATGCAATCGCGACGCCGTTGTTGGTCAGGGTGTAGCCCACGATCCGGTCCAGCTCGTCGATGCCGACCGGCACGCCCCGGGCCAAGGCGTTGATGAGGTTGGGCGGGTTTTGGATCCTGTTGATCCCTGCCGTCAGGAAGAACGGATACGACACGCCAAGGTTGGTGGCCACGCCCACCATGGTGCCCAACCGGTTGACGGCGACGGCCTCCGATCCGTTGGGCCAACTGAAGTTGGTGGTCGTCACGCCATCGACCCTTCGATAGGCATGCCGGCGGGTGACGGACGCTCCGCCGGAAGCGGTCGTGAGAAAGTAAGAACCCACCTCGTAGGTGGGTGAGCCTCCTGTGCCGACGGCGAGCCCCGAGACACGGTGGTTCGCGCCGGTCAAGCCCGTGTCCTGCAAGGAGCCCCCGGACAGCAGGTTGCCAAACAGCAGCCCCCGTTGGCTTGCCCCGGACCCGATGGATCCCCCGGCGCGACCCGAGTCATCGACAGCCACCACCTCCGTGACGGGGTCCTGCGCAAGCTCGCCGAGGTCGATGACGTGATAGACGAGGCTGGGGATGAAGGAGACGTTGAACGTTGCCACGGTGATGGCCTCGCCATCCGTGGCGCTGACCGAGATGCGTGCCGTGCCGTAGTTGGCCACGGGCGGCGTTACATGCAGCTCAAGGCCGCCCGTGGAGTTGGTGACTAGGACGACGTTGGTCGATGCCAGCAACGTGGGTGGGTCGATGCGGATGGCCGTCACGTACGGCGCCTGCGGGCCGTCGAGGTCGGAGAGATGGACCGGGACCGTGGTCACGCCCTCGCTGTCGGGGACGGTCAAGTTGGGCAACGGCGCGATGACGGGAGGGTCGTTCACGTTGATGACGTGCACGTTGACGGTCTGGGGCCGCGACGCCGACGCCGACTCATCCACGACGGTGTACTCGAAGGAGTCGCTCCCGGTGTAGTCCTTGAAGGGCCTGTAGGTGACGAGGCCGCTCTGCGGGTCCTGCACGACGAGCACCCCCTGTCCCGGAGAGCGCGTGATCCGGAACGTCAACCTGTCACGCGCCCCCGTGGCGCGGCCGGGGTTGCGATCGACGTCGGATGCCGGCAGCGAGAACTGGGTCAGGGTGTCCTCGTCCACCCAGTTGGTGAGCGTGGTGCCCCTGCTGCTCCATGTGACCGAACCACTCAGGATGCCGTCCATGGGCGCAGGCCCGTTGCTCGTGGGTGCCAGCCCATCATGGGCCACCACCCCCTGTCCCTCGTCCAGCCGGTAATAGGCCATGAGGCCTGACTCGTCGTCCCCGCCGTCCCCGCGCAACGTCCTGTTCATCACCCGCGCCAACTCGGATGCCCCAAGAGCACGGCCCCAGACTCGGACCTCGTCGATCCCGCCGTTGAACAGCTTGGCCGGCTCGGCGCCTATCTCGGTGCCGCCAACCGTGACGTCGTGCGAACGCTGGGTCACCAACACGCCTTCCTCGCCCGTGCCGGACTCGAAGGCAACCTGCTCGCCGTTGACAAAAAGGTTGCGGATGGACCCGTCGAACGAGGCCGCCACGTGGACCCATTGGGAAACGGGCAGGGGGTTCGTGGAGATGAGGGCCCGGTCGCGACGGTCGGCCCGGTAGAACCAAAGCCGCAGCGCGGCGTCGAGCCCGAGGTAATATTCGCCCCGTTTGCTGATGATGGGGCCGCCGCCGGGAGACGGCGAGATCCATGCCTCCAGGGTGAATTCCTGGGCTTGGGGACGCGTGAGGCTTGCGGCGCTTCCGGGCAAGCTCAGGAAGCCCCCGGAGAAACGAAGGCCCATGGTCGTGTCCGCCCGCGGCGCATCGTTGGCGGGCTTCACCGTGATGTTGACCCGCTGCGGAGCCAATGTCGTGGAGCCGACGGTCGCCGAGACCGTCATGCCGTCGGGCAGGATGCCGGTGCTGCCGCTGTTGAAGTCGGGGCGCGGCCGGTAGGTGACGGTGGCCGCAAGGGCGCCGCCTGAGGAGGAGACCGTCCCATAGCGAGGCGCTTCCTTGACGGACCAAGAGCCCGAGCCGCTGGCAAGGGACAACGGAATCGACTGTCCGGCCGAGTCCTCGTCGATGTTGTACTCCATGGAGGTGGGCACGCCCACGGTCCAGATGGGGAACAGTGCGGTGCCGTCGCCAGAGCCCGTGCGCTTGCCATGGACGGCAGCCTCCTGCTTCACGGCATTCCCCGTGCGATCGTTCATCGGCCAGTAGCCGACAAGGCTTGAGTTGGCGGTCAACGTGGCCAAGGCAGCCACGGGGAAACGGAACCGGACGAGGTCGTCCTCGCTGCGCGCCCCGGACCAGAGCCGAACCTCGTCGAGCTTGCCATCCATGAACGCGGCCGAATCGAAGGTGGACTGGCCCAGCATGTTGACCTTGCGGGTGACCCCGGCCGGGGCGATGACGCTGCCGTCGGCGACAAGGACGCCGTCGTAGTACACGCGCGCCCGCCCCTTCTCGAGCGTGGCGGCCACGTGGGTCCATTGGTTGAGCGGCAGGGCTCGCGTGGCCACGGCGGCCATCGTGACGCCGTCGCGATCGCCAACAAGCGCGGCCCTGCCGCCGTTGTCACCGTAGGACAGCACCAGCGCGATCCGGTTTCCAAGGGGACCGTTGCCCAGCTCCATCATCGCCGCATACGGGACGTGCCGACGCACCAGCACCCACCCTTCCATCGTGAGGTCGCCCTCGGCCCACACGGACTCGGGCAAAAGGACGACATCGCTGGTGCCGTTGAAGCCAAGTCCCGTGGTGGAGTTCCTCCATGCGGGTTGGCCCGCGACCTCGCTGTCGGGGCGGACGGTCACGACCAGGGTCTTGTTGGTGGTGTTGTCGTACTTGTTCTTGGCCGTGACGGTGATCGTCGTGGTGCCAGGGGTCGCGGAGGACCCGTCGATGGTCATGACGCGGCCCGTGGTCTTGCCGTCGCCGAACCTGATGGCGCTGGCCGGCAGGACGGAAGGGTTGGATGACGCGGCGCTGAGGGAAACCTGCTCCGGGGTGGAGTCCGGGTCCGTGACGGTCCAGTTGAAGGACTTGCTGGTGTTGGCCCGCATGCGCCCGTCTTGGCTGTCGGGGCCGAGGACCAAGGTGGGGAAGATGGCGGGCTTGGGGGGGGCCTCGGGTGGGCCAGGCACGAGCTTCTGGGCCACGTTGAGGGTGAGGTTGATGTTGGTGGACGTCTTGTTGGGATTGGCCCCGGTGGTGAGCTTGAGGTTGATCGTGACGTTGCTGCCGTACTTGCCTCGGGCAGGGGTGAACTTCACGGCCACGTTGGTGGCATTGTTGACCGAGGCCACGATGGCGGTCAGGGGCTGCACCTCCTCGTTGTCGCTGTCCTCAATCGCCACGGCGAGCGCCCCATCGGCGTCGTAGGCGGAGAACGTGAAGGTGCTGCTTTGGTTCCAGTCCATCATGTGCCTCCACGAGTTCTTGGGGGCGGACAGGACGAGGGGTGAGTCGTACTGCTTGCTCATCTCGTTTGCGAGCGCCGCCAGGGAGACCGGTTGGTTCTTCCCTCTCCAGTCCGTGCCGGGCGCAACGACGGTGCTGTCCACGGGCGAGCCCATGACTTGTGAATTGCCCTCATAGACGAAGAAGTGGGCGCGGTAATGCCCGATGAGCCACCCGTTGCCATCCGAGGAGACGTAGTTGCAGGAGGCCATGGCCTTGACCGCGTCCGGGAACGTCATCGGCGGGTCCAGCTCGATCCAGTTGTACTTGTCATCGTTGCGACCCCAGTCGGCCGAGAAGAGGACGGCGAAGATGTTGCCATTCAGGAGGAGGGCATCCGGCTTGCTCCCTGCACGCGAGCCCTGCCACACGACGTTGGCGGGGTTCAATTCATCCCTCCCGTCGGCGTTCCAGTACTTGCTCACGTTCGGAGCGAAGCCGCCAAGGGTGAGATAACCATCGTAGCCGCCCGAATAGCTGACGTCGGCCGAGCGAAACTTGAAGCGGACGTACTTGACCATGGGATACGCGGCTGCCTCGGGGACCGCCATGACATGGAGGAGCACGGCGCACACCCATGGGAACAGGCGGCGGCCGAATCGATGCAGCAGGATGGATGGGGTGGCCATGAAAGGTAGCGGCAAAAGGGTTGACGAAGTCATGGGGGCCTTCACGGGGCGGGGTTCAGCTCGGCGATGGTGTTGAGGCGGCGCAGGACAAAGCGGCCTGACGTCGCGATCGGGTTTCGGTGTAGCCCGCGAATGCGCTCGCGATACTCGCCCTTGAGCTCGTTGTAGCCGGACGCGGGGGTCGTCCCGCCGGAGTCCGGGTCGAACACCAGCGTCACCTCGCGAAGGATGCCGTAGGCCTCCTCGCGGTAGGTCTTGAAGTCCGGCCCAAGGTTGTCGTGGTCCGGATGGTACCGGTGCTTGAAGGGGTTCATGGGATGGTCGGCCCCGAGCCCAAACGTGACGGTCACGGTTCCTCCCGGCGCGAACGTGCCGTTGCACACCACGTAGTTGTTGGTCGCCCCATCGCCCCCGAAGGCAAACGTGGGGCTGCTGATCCGCCGCCCCACCATGTCGCCATCGCGCAGCCGGGTTCCCTTGAAGTCCGCAAGGCGATCCCGTCGCGTCACCAGAACCGGCACCCCCTGCGTGGCCACGAGGTTGTAGCCGTCGGCGTCCTTCCTTGTCACATCGGGCCGCCTCAACTGGAACACCTCGCTGAGCAACCGGACGACCTGGTTGCCGTCGTTGTGGAAGATGATGCGCTGGGTCAGGCCCGACGCCACGGGCGTGGGGACCTCGCTGGGGCTGTTGGTGTAGGCGACCACCGTGACGTTGGTGATCTTCCCGAGGTCGTTGGTGAACTGGATGCGATTGGTCCTTGTGGTCACGCTGTTGACCTCGCTGATGGCCTCCAGCGTGGCTTGGCCAACCCACAGCCCGACGACGTTGGGCATGACGACGTCCGAGGGCGCCGTCACGTCCGCCACGTGCTCCACGAGCACGGGGATGTTGAGAGCCAAACCCGCGTCGTCGCTCAGGACCATCACGCTCTCGTAGCCCCCCGGGGCCGTCCGCATGCGATCCGCCCCCAACGTCACCGTGCGAGCGCCGCCGCCCGGGATGTCCACTGGATAGGCCGAGGGCAACTCCTGCTGGTTCACCCCGTCGTTGGAAACCTCCCGCACCATGAGGGGCAGCGCGTCGGCGTAGGAAGGATGCGCGGTCAGCCATACGCGCCGCGGGCTTGGGGTGCGGTTGCGAATCGTCAGCGAAAGGGAATCCACGTCGCGCGTGAACAGCAGGCCGCGACCATAGGAAAGCGAGGCCTCGACCGGCCCCGTGTACCATGATCCACCCCGGACATGGAACCAGTAGGCCACCCCGGCCTCCAACGGGTCGTCGTTGGACATCAGGTTCCAGCGCCCGTCCGGTCCCAATCGGTACACGGGCTTGACCTGCCCGGTTGCCGAGTCGAAGTGCGCCGGCGAATACCGGAAGTAGTCGGCCACGGTCGGGCTCCACCCCGGCTCCAGCGGCAACCCGGTCAGGTTGAAGCTGTCGGGACGCCACGCGATCGGGGCCAACCCGGGCTCGCCGACAACTTCCAGCAGGGCCTCCTCGGTCCCGTCGATGCGGACAAGGTAGGCGTGGTTGGCGAACACCCGATGAAGGTTGTTCTGGAACGACTCCACGCGGTTCGTCTGGAAGCGGAACAGCCAGCCCGGTTCATTCCACGAGGCCTCGCTCATCTCGCGGATGAACTGCACCGAGTTCTCGCGGTCGTCCCATGCCCAGACGCTCGTCCATGGAACGGAGGCGAAGACCTCCTCGATGGAGTTGGTGGTCGGCTGCACGTTCAGGTGGATGGCATTCCAGCCGGGGCGAAGAACGATGCGTTGGGTCACCTGCCGGCTATGGCGAAGCAAGACCGACGGCTTGCGCGCCACGGTCAGCGCGGCGGCGGTGGACGACACGCGGCCGACGTCGCTTCCAACGACCACCGAGTAGGTGTGATCCCATGACACCGCGCGCGCCGGAACCAGAACCGAGAGGGTCGCGTTGGTCTCGTCGGCGAGGTCCGTGCCGTTCCGGCGCCACTGGTACGTGACGGGGAGAATGCTCTCGACCTCGACGCTGTAGAGGGCCGTGCCGCCGGGTGGGGTGACGGACGGAACCGGGTGCCGGGTGATCTTGGGAAGGCTCGCGAAGGCAAGGGTTGCGGGCGACGACCATGTGGTGCCCTCGGAGTTCGCAACCGCCACGGCATAGGAGCCCGCGTCCCACATCGCGGGGCTTGCCAGCGTGTAGGATGGCTCCGTCGCGCCCGCGATGGGCTCCCCGTCCTTCGTCCATTGGTAGCTCACCCGGTTGGTTCCGCGGACCGTGACACCAAAGGTGGCCGGACGGCCAAGGATGGCGAGGACGTCCTCGGGCCCGGACTCGATGAAGGGAAGGTTGACGACGCGGACCACGGACGCGGCCTCGTCGGCAAGGGTGGCCGTTCCGAAGGCGTTGGCGACCGTGAACGTGTAGGTGCCGGCGGCATCGGGCGGCGTGTTGGAGATGACCAAGTTGAGGTTGGTCTGGCCCGGAATGGGCGCGCCGTTGAAGAGCCATTGGAAGGTGAAGGGCCCGATGCCAGCGACCCGCGCGGTGAGACCCAAGGTGGTGCCGGGGGCAACATTCGTCAGCAACGCGGAGGCCCCGAGGGCCACGGGCGCCACGTTGGCACCGAGGCTTGCCGGCACGCTGACGACGGTCCCGGCGGGATTGCTGACCTCGACCTCGTACAACCCCTGTCGGGTGGACGTCACGGACGGGATGACAAGGGTGGGCTGGGTGCCGCCTGCCACGGGCGCGCCGTTCAGGAGCCATCGGTAGGCAAAGGGCGGCGTCCCACCGTTGACGACGGTGAAGCGTGCCTCGGTGTTGGGCTCGGCCAACACCGAGGACGGCTGCGACAAGATCACGGGGGGCTCGATGATGGTGATGCGCGCCACCCGGCTGGTGATGCTGCCCATGGAGTTCGTCACGACCACCCGCCATGAGAGGTTGGTGTGCGAGTAGGCCACGTTCTGGACGACCATGTTGGTCCTGAACTCGTCGGGCATGAGCACGCCGTCCTGGTACCAGAGGAAGCTCAAGGGCGGCTCGCCTCCCACCTTGACGGACAGCGACGCGCTCGTGTCCCGGGGCGACGGCACGTCCGCAAGGTCCTCGAGGAAGTAGGGGGGCGAGACAACGTGCAGCCTGTAGAAGGTGCGGGTGATGGAGCCCACGGGGTTGCTGATCGCCACGCCGTACTCGCCCTCGTCGCGCCATGTCAGGCTGGGGAGGACCAGGGCGTTGGTATTGGACCCCTCGATCGGCTGCCCATTCAGGTACCACT
>CAIYFP010000106.1 GCA_903925515.1 uncultured Verrucomicrobiota bacterium | reverse complement strand
TCCCCATGCCCTGGGACCGCGCCCGTCCCCGGGCGCACCCCCATGCCCACGCGGCCGCCCACGACCGCGTCCCCATGCCATCCATTCCATCCCCCCTTCACCGTGCCCCCCTTCCCAGCAACCCACGCCTTGCTAGAAACCCCCTCAGCTTCCCCACAAACGGCTCGTCCACCGCCAGCACCAGGTGGTCCACGGCCCCGCGCCTCAACTCCTGCCCGAATGCCTCCCTGTCCAACCATGCACTCCGTCCATGGCTCACGAACCCCTCCCCCGTCTCCGCCTCCGACGCCCGAAAGATGCCGCCCCCCGTGCGCCCCGCCTCCGCCGGATCCCAGAATTGCAACACCACCACGTCATGCTCCTGCGCCAACGATTTCAACGCGGTCAACGCCCCGGGGTCATGCAGGTCGCTCAACACGATCACAAGGCTCCGGTTCCCCGCCACCCCGGCCAGCTCACGCACCCGAAGCGACAACCGCGTCTGCTCGTCTGTCCGGAAGTGCCTCAATGCATGCAGCCATAGGTACACCCGCGTCCGCGACAACGTCGGCCGTGCATCCAGCTCGCGCTCCCCGCATCCCATCAACCCCACGGGGCTCACCCGCGCCAACGCCGCCAACGCCAGCCCTCCCGCCACCTGCACCGCCCATGCGTACTTCGTCAGCCTTTCCGACCCCACGCACATCGACGCCGACGTGTCCACCAGCAGCCACACCGGCATCCGCTTCGGCGCCTGGTATTCCTTCACGTGCACCCGCCCGCTCCGGGCCGTCACTCGCCAGTCAATCGACTTCACGGGGTCCCCCGGCTGGTATGGGCGCGACTGCACGTAGTCCACCCCCGAGCCAAGGAACGGCGACGCATCCGTCCCGTGCCCGAGGCTGTCCGCAAGGCGCCGCACCGCGAGCTGGAACTGGCGCTCGTCCAACGGATCGTGCGCCTCCAGCTCGCGTGTCGGACGCCTTGCGCTCATTCGCCCCGTTTCTACTAGGCCACGTCCGACACCAGCCGCCGCAGGACCGCCGCCCCCGTGAGACCCTCCGCCATGGCCTCGTACCGGAGCCGGATTCGATGCAGCAGCACGTCCTCCGCCAGCGCGAACAAGTCCTCCGGCACCGCGTAGTCTCGCCCGTGCACGTACGCCCGGGCACGCGCCGCCTGCACCAACGCGATCCCGGCACGCGGACTCGCTCCCACCTCGACTTCGCGCGTCTCGCGCGTCCGCCGCACCAGCTCCACCGCATGACGCACGAACACCTCGCTCACGTGCACCTTCTGGACCTCCCCCATCGACCTCACCAACGCCTCCAGCGACGCCACCGGCCCGCGCGACAGCAAGTCGAACGCCGTCCTCGGCACCGCCCCGCGCCCGTCCTCGCGCAACCCCAGCCTCAACGTCCGCCGCAGCACCTCCTCCTCCTCGCCCACCGCCGGGTACGACAGCCGATGACACAACATGAACCGGTCCAGCTGCGCCTCCGGCAGCTCGAACGTGCCGCTTTGCTCGATGGGGTTCTGCGTCGCGATCACAAGGAACGGCGCGGGCAACGTGAACGTCTGGTTCCCGATCGTCACCCGACGCTCCTGCATCGCCTCCAGCAACGCGCTCTGCACCTTCGGCGCCGCACGGTTGATCTCGTCCGCCAGCAAGAGGTTCGTGAACACCGGCCCCTTGTGTATGCGGAAGTCGCCCGTCCGCCCATCAAGGATTTCCGAGCCCACGATGTCCGACGGCAACAGGTCGATCGTGAACTGCACCCGGCTGAACTGGAGGTCGATGGCCTTCGCCACCGTGTTCACCAACAACGTCTTCGCGAGTCCCGGCATCCCTTGCAGCAACAGGTGCCCGCCCGTGAACAACGCGATCAGCAGCCGCTCCACCACCACGTCCTGCCCCACCACCACCTCCGCCACCCGCCCCCGCACCAGCTCCACGAACGACGGCGGACGCACGCTCGCACCCCCGCCGCCAAGGCCTTCGCCACCCATCACGGATACGTCGCGCTCCATGCCCCTCCATGCTGTCTCCCCGCGCACCAAACCGCCACGACGAAATCACCCCCTCGCGTGGGCGCGGGATAGGCGTGGGCGCGGGATAGACTTCGCCCCCGCCGGTTGCAGGAAACGGCGGGGGGCCGATACCGCACCCGTCGCCCTGCCCGCGCGCAAGGCTCGCCCGCGCCCGGGGCGGCCCGGCGCGCGATCCGCGCTCCCCGCCCACTCCTTGCCGAGCCGCGGACGCCCCCGGCCACCCTCGCGTGTCCGTCGGCCACTCTCCAAGGCGCGCCAATACTCGATTGAATTAATTGTGTTTAATTCTCCACGGGTGCCATGGCAGATATCCATGGGAAAAATCGAATTAAATGGCCTTATTTTCAAAATATTGTACGCGATCACTCATGTTTTATTTTTCTCGATTGACATTGTCGTGATTATCTTTGATTGTCTTTGTCAGCAATGAGCGAACACACGGAGACACCATGGAGGCAGCCGTCGCAGGCCGCGCCCGGCCAGCCCGAGATCGACTGGATCGAGGTCGTCCGAGCCCAAGCCCGATCCCTTCGCTTCGGCTCCATCCATGTCACCGTCCACGATGGCCGCGTCGTCCACATCGAACGTATCGAGAAGCTCCGACTCCCCCAGACTCTTTCCTCGCACTAGCCCAATCCCCCCCGACGCCCAATCCCACTCCCCCAACCCCACTCCCCCATGTCCGCGCTTCCCTCCCTTGCCCCCGCCCCTCGACGCTCCATCGAGAGGCTCCTCGCCCCGATCGACCACCTCGCCGCCGTCCACCCCTCCTTCGTCGCGGGCTCCCATGGCCGCTTCGAGCTGGAGGGCACGGGCTATTCCCTCCCGCGTTACCTGTACATGGGCCGGCGCGGCGGGGGCGACACCCTGCGCATCGGCATCTTCGCGACGATCCACGGCGACGAGCCGGAGGGCGCGTTGGCGCTCCCGAAGTTCCTGCAATCGTTGGAGGCCAACCCCGACGTGGCCGAGGGCTACGCGCTCTTCATCTACCCGATGTGCAACCCGACGGGGTTCGAGGACAACACCCGGCACAACCGGGCCGGGCTGGACCTCAACCGCGAGTTCTGGCGCCAAAGCGAGCAACCCGAGGTCCGGTTCCTCGAGTCCGAGATCTGGATGCAATCGTTCCATGGGATCGTCACGTTGCACTCGGACGACACGAGCCATGGCCTGTACGGGTTCGTGAAGGGCAACGTGTTGTCGCGGCACCTGATCCATCCGGCGTTGCTGGAGGCCGGCCGCTTCCTGCCCCGCAACCACGGGGCGCGCATCGATGGCTTCGACGCCGAGTCCGGCATCATCCACGACGGCTACCCGGGCATGCTCCAGTCCATCCCGGGCATGGCGCATCCGCCGTTTGAAATCACCCTGGAGACGCCGCAGAAGGCCCCGCTGCACCGCCAAGTGGACGCCTTGGTCATCGCGCTCCAGACGATCCTGACCGAGTACCGCTACGTGCAGGCCGTCGCCCAGAACATCTGAGCGCCACGCGCTCCCACTCGCCTGACCTTCGGCGTGCCGTGCCCGTGCCCCGAATGCCCCTCGCTTCCCCCGTTTGCCTCGTTCCCGCATGAAGAATCCCCCTGGCCTCCCTGCGCCCTCCCTCTTGTTTCGCCCCGCCGTCGCCCTTGCCTTGGCAACGTGGATGGCCGTCCACCCAGTCCTCGCACAGGCGCCGGCGGGCGCCGTGGATGCGGAACTCGTGCGTCAGTTGCTGGGCAGGATCGAGCAACTGGAGAAGCGGGAGGCGGCCCGGGCCAAGGAGGAAGCCGGGGCGGAGACGCGGCGCCTTCAGCAGCGCGTGGCCGAGCTTGCGTCCAAGCTCCAGTCCATTGAGCAGGGCGGGAAGGTCCTGCCCGAGATCGCCGTCACGCCGTCAGACGGCCCCACGCCCGCCGAGTTGCAGCGCAAGATCCAGTCGATGGAGGAGCGCGAGGCTTCCCATGCGGCGGCGGCGAAGGCTGCGGCGGCCAAGACCCCCGTGCTTTCGGTGGGGGCCGGCGGGATTCAATTCCGGTCCGCCGACACCAACTTCACGCTGGCGTTGAAGGGCCTCCTGCAAACCGACGGGCACGCCTACTTCTCGGACAACCCGCTGACGCGGGGCAACGACACCCTGGGCATACGACGGGCACGCCTTTACCTGCGCGGCACGCTCTACCGCGACATCTCCTACGAGATCATCCCCCAATGGGGTGGCATCAACGACGTGGGCTCGAGCCTCCAGGACGCGTTCGTCGCCTATCGATTGGGCGAGCACCTCGAGTTCAAGGCGGGGAAGTTCAAGGGGCCCGTGGGACTTGGACTGCTCCAATCGATCGCGGCGGGCGACTTCACGGAACGCTCCATGGCAAGCGGGCTGGTTCCCCTGCGAAACGTGGGGGTGCAGGTGGGGACCACATGGCTGGACGGCGCGGTGGAGGCGGCGGCCGGCGTGTTCAACAACGCCGGCGACGGCCGCAACCCGGGCGCCTTCGACTTCACGGACGGGAAGGAGTTCGCGGGAAGGGTCTTCGTGCATCCCTTCAAGCCGCTCGAGTTGAAGTGGCTCAATGGCCTTGGCTTTGGCGTGGGCGGATCCCATGCGCAGGTGTCGTCCAACGCCCTTGGGCTCCCCGCCGCCATCGGCGAGCCCTTGCCCGGGTTCTATACGTCGCCCGGCACCCAGCAATTCTTCGCCTATAACCCCCTCGTTGGACCCGTTGTCGCCGACGGCAAGCACTGGCGCCTCTCGCCTCAGGGCTACTGGTACGCCGGGCCGTTCGGGCTTATGGGCGAGTACGTCTGGTCGAGCCAAGACGTGTATAATTCCACGACCTTCCGCTCTGCCAACCTCACCCATCGCGCATGGCAGGTGACGGGTGGATGGTTCCTGACCGGCGAGGACGCTTCCTTTGGGGCCATCCAGCCCCGGCGGCCCTTCACGCTCCGCTCGCCGGGCTGGGGTGCCTGGCAGGTCGTGGGCCGCTATTCCCAGCTCGACATCGACGACGCGGCGTTCCCGTCGTTCGCCAACCCGGACTTCTCCGCCACCGACGCCACGGCGTGGAGCGTCGGGCTCAACTGGTGGTTGAATCGGAACCTGCGCGTCCTCGCGAGCTTCACGCACACCACCTTCAACGGCGGCGGCGCGCCGCCCAGCATCGCCAACCCGGGCTCGCTCGTGGCCCCGGCCACGGTGTCGGCCCAGGACGAGAACCTGTTCTCGGCCCGGGTGCAGCTCTCCTTCTAGCAGCCATGAACGCCACGCATCACCGTTCGCGGCCCTCGCTTTCCCACCCCACACGGGGCGGCTTCCCAACCCACCGGACCGGGCCTGCGGCCGCCTTGCCGAAGCCTGGTTACTCACGGTCATGCCCGCCGTGCGGGCAGGACCGGACACCTCGCACATCGACTCCCATGCACATCCCATGAAGACAAACATCGCAGCAAGCCGACTGAATTGGTCGGCGGCGGCCATCGCGGCCGCGACAGCGCTCGGCCTTCGTGCCGCGTCGTTCCAATACACGCCCGGCGACCTCGTGCTGACCCTGCGCCAGAGCGGCGTGGCGGCGGACTTGGTCGTGAACCTCGGCCCGGCGCCGGGCTTCTCGACGTTGCCCCCTGGCGCGACGATCGCGATCGCGCGCGTGGATCCCGTGCTTGTGGGCGCGGCGTTCCCAACGCTGAACGGCCTTTCTTGGTCCGTGGCCGGCGCCAACCGCCCGCCGCTCCTGGACGCCTTTCCCATCCAGACGTTGTGGGTCACCGCGCCCCGGTTGGAACCAACCGAGCCGGCGACCCCGTGGCTCCGCAAGGGCCAGTCCATCCAGGGCAATGCCGGATCCCAGATCGACGCCATCGGGAAGACCGCGGCGGCCTATAGTTCCCTGACGCCTTCGGGGGCCGACAACACCTCGACCGCCGTGGCGATCCCCCTGACCAGCCCGTTCACGCTGGGACCGGTCCTGGGCCCGTCCACGGATTACGTCGCCAGCTTCCAGGGCTCCGCGGCCCAGCTCACGCCAGAGGACTTTGATGCCGACCCGTCCAACGTCTCGCGGGCGGACCTGGTCGAGCTGCTTCCTGGCTCCACGGCCGCGGGCACGCTGAACAAGCCGGGCCGGGTGCTGGGCGTGTTTGAGTTCAAGCCCGATGGCACGCTGTCCTTCACGGCCGCGACGACCGAGGTCCCCAGGCCGCAAATCGCCGGCATCAACCGGTCCGGCGACACATCGAGCATCACCTTCCCGAGCATTGCCGGGGCCACGTACCGGCTCCGGAGCACCGACGCCTCCGGGCTGGCCGCGCCCATCGCCCAATGGTCGGCGGGTGCATCGGCCCCAGGCACGGGTTCCAGCCTCACGCTCCAAGACACCAACGCCTCCGAGGCCCGGTTTTATGCCATCGAGGTCCTTCGCTAGGCGCCTTTCCACCCTTCGTCCCCCTCAACTTCGTCCCTCCTTTCCCACCATGAAAACTTCACGTCTGATCGCTCCGCTCCTCGTTGCCCTCGCCACCGCCTCCACGGCCGTGGCCCAGGTCGAAATCCGCCTCTCCGGCGCCGTCGCGTTCCGCGACACGGCCTACCTCGCCATCCGGACGCTCTACGGACCCAACCTCGCGTCCCAAAACCCCGCCGACGGCCCCACGGCCCCGGCCCAGCTCAAGGTGACCTGGACGGGCACCATCCCGTCCCTGTTTGGCAACCAGACCGTCACCGTGCGCGCCTTCTACAACGGCGCCGTGGCCGGCCTGCAAGACCTCACCCAGAATCGCAACGTCAACTTCCTCGCCTCGGCCAACCCCGGCGACACCAACACCGTCAACCTGCCCTCCGACATCGCGTTCTCGTCGGTCTTCCAGCAATCGACGGAGTTCCTCACGCCCAAGCTCGAGGACGTGCGCTTCGGCGCGACGCCCATCGTGCTCCTCAAGAGCAAGACCGCGCCGGCCGGCCTCACGAACATCACGTCGCACCAGCTCAAGACGCTGGCTGCCAACGGCAAGCTCCCGGCGTGGTTCTTCACCGGCAACACCAACGACACCGGCGACCTCGTCTTCATCAACCGCGACCCCACCGCTGGGCAGCGCGTCGCCCTCTTCAAGGAAGCCCTCTTCACCGGCTCGCCGATCTCGTACTACTGGGACGCCGCCAAGACCGCCTACGTCAACGACCCCACCGGTCGCAATGCCACCCAGATTCGCGACCACCTCAACAACTTCGGCCCCGCCATCTCCTACCTCGTCACCGCCGACGCCATCGGCGTGAACGGCGGGGCCAACGTCCTCCGCTACAACGGCGCCCTGCCCTTCGTCGGCACGTTCAACAACGTGTCCAACGACTTCACCCCGCTGTACAACGGCCAGTACTCGCTCTGGGTGTACGAGCACCTCCTCAACCGCTCCACGGCGGCCGCCAACATCAAGACGTTCCGCGAAGCCCTCGTGGCCGGCATTGGCGTCGCCCTCAAGTCCTCCGCCTACTCCGTCCCCATCGACCGCCTTAACGTCGAGCGGACGTCCGACGGCGCACCCGTGGCGCCCAAGGAGTAGGCGGTCGCCCAGCCCTCCAATCCTCGAGCGCCAACGCCCAACATGATGCGTCCCGGCCCCCAACGCCCCGGAGCCCCCAGCGCGCCCTCGTCAGGACAATTCCTGCGCGGTGCACGCCGGGTTGGCGCACCCGCCACGCGGCACGGGGCCGGGACCTTCATCATCGCCCTCACGGCCTCATGGCTTGCAACAGCCCCCGCGGCCACGGGCGTCGCCGCCGATCCCGTCGCAGCCCCTCGTCCTGCCCACGGCTACGAGATCCGCTCCTTCGATGTCTCCGGGAGTTTGCGGCTCGCGCCGGAGACCGTCCAGTCGCTGCTGGCGGGAGCCACCGGGCCGGACGTGCCGATCACGCGGGTGCGCGCGTCGCTGCTGCGGCTCCAGCAAGCGTACCGGGACGCCGGGCTTCCCGGGGTCTCGGTGGTCCTTCCACGCCAACCCCTGACCAACGGGGTTGCCCGCGTGGTCGTCATCGAGGACGCCCGGCGACCGGATCCCGGGCCCGGCGTGCTGCCAGGCTGGGTCGTGCCGTCCTTCGAGATCCGCCATTTCGTCGTCCACGGCAACACCGCCCTCACGGCGGAGGAACTCGACGGCATCCTCTCGGGCGCGGCCGGCGGTGCGACATCGCCGGAGGCCCTCAGGCTGACGTTGGCGCGGTTGCGAGGCGCCTACGTCGGGCGCGGCTTCTCCAACGCGGCGGTCCAAGCGCCCTCGCAAGTGCTCGCCGGCGGGTCCCTGCTCATCCGGGTGAACGAGGGTCCCAACCTCGTCGCCGCCGCCCGCGACGCGGCCCGGACCAACACGCCGCCCGCGCCGCCGTCCTTCGAGGTGCGGCGCTACGACGTCCAGGGCAACACGCTGCTCCCCGTCGCCGTGATCGAGCAGACCCTCGCGCCCGCCGTGGGCGAGCGCATCACGCTGCCCCAGATCCAGAAGGCGCTCGGCGAGCTCCAGCTCGCCTATCGCGAGCGCGGCTGGGCCACCGTGGGCGTCTCCCTGCCCCAGCAGCAACTCACCAACGCCACCGTCCGCGTCCTCGTCACCGAGGGCGCGCTGGCCGAGGTCCTCGTCGTTGGCAACCGTCACTTCTCCTCCAACAACGTCCGGCGTTCCCTTCCGAGCCTCCGGACCCAAGGGCCCTTCAACTCCCGCGTCTTCCAGCGCGAGCTCGACATCGCGAACCAGAACCGTGACCGGCAGATCTACCCGGTCATCGGGCCCGGCCCGGAGCCCGGCACCAGCGCCCTGACCTTGCGCGTGAAGGACCAGAGCCCGTTGCACGGCCGGTTGGACATCAACAACCAAACGCCGCCCGCGACGCCGGAGTGGCGCATCAACACCTCCTTGCAGCACCGCAATCTCTGGCAACGCGAGCATCAGGCCGGCCTGTCCTACGGCTTCTCCCCCGAGGCCATGAAGCTGGAGTCGCCCACGCCGGACTTCCTCCTCAACCGCCCCCAGGTCGCCTTCTACGGCGGCTACTACCGGCTGCCCTTCGGCGAGCCCGAGTCCGTCGAGGAGCAAATCCGCGCCAACCGCGCTTTTGGCTTCGACGAGGGCTCGCGCCAGTTCCGCCTGCCGCCGGCGGGCGCACGCCCCGACCTCACCTTCTTCGCCAACGCGGCCTCCACCGACACCGGTGTGCAGCTCGCCCCAGGCCGCGTCGTGTCCCAGACGCCGCTCCTGACCATCGTCTCCCGCGACTCCGGCCGCAGCCTCGTCGGCATCGAGTCCGGCGGCGCGCGCCTCGCCTACCCCATCGTCCTCGACGACCGCCGTCGCCTCGGGTTGTCGGCCGGGGTCGAGGCCAAGCACTTCGGCCTCCAGGCGTTCAACACCAACAACTTCATCATCACCACCGTCGTCACCAACGCCCAGGGCTCCCAGACCATCCAAAGCCAGGTCGCATCGCCCCAACCCCCGCGCCAGAACGGCGCCGCCTACCTGCCCTTCACCGTCGCCGCCGACTTCTCCCGCTCCGGCCCGCGCGGGTCCACCACCGCCTCCCTCGCCCTCACCGCCAACGTCGTGGGCAACGAGTCCGACTTCGACCGCACTGCCTACTCGACCCGGGCCTCCGCCACGTTCGGCAAGGCCACGCTGGCCCTCCGACACGAGCAGTCGCTGGGCGCCGATTGGTCGGTGGCACTCCGTGGCAACGGGCAGGTCGCCACGGGCCCGCTGCTTCCCACCGAGCAACAACCCTTGGGCGGCATGTCCAGCGTGCGCGGGTACTTCGAGGGCGACGACATCGGGGACATGGGCTGGTCCACGGGCATCGACCTGTTGTCACCGCAGTTCGCGTTCCAGGCGGCCTCGCTCTCGTCGCCGGTCCCGACCTGGCTGCGCGGCTTTGCGTTCATGGACGTGGGGCAGCGATTCCAGGCAGACGGGGCCGTCACGCGAGTCGATACACGCACCCTTTCCAGCTTCGGCTTCGGATTGACGGCCAACATCAACAACCTTCTCGACCTGCGGGCGGTCGTCGGCATCCCCTTGGCTGACTCACCCAACCGCCAAGCCTACTCGCCCCGCGCCAACGTATCGCTCGGAGGACAATTCTGATGCGCACGCCCCACGCCACTGCCGTCGTCACGCACCGATGCCTCCTGCCATGGCCCGCATGGGTGAGCACCGCGCTGGCCGCCTGTTCCCTGCCCCAGGCGCTCGCCAATCCCCACGGCCTCTCCGTCCTGCAAGGTCTGGCCTCCATCTCCACCACCGCCAACGGCGCCCAGCTCAACGTGTCCGTGACCGACCAGGCGGTGCTTCGTTGGGACTCCTTCAACATCGGCGCCGGCGAATCCACCCACTTCTCCCAGCCCTCGCCCGCCTCCGTCGTCTGGAACCACATCGGCGACGCCAACCCCTCCGTCATCCTGGGCCAGCTCACCGCCAACGGAACCGTCGTCCTCGTGAACCCGGCCGGCTTTCACTTCGGGCCCGACTCGTTCGTTTCCGCCGCCGGGCTCGTCGTGTCCACCGCAAGGCCTGCCCCCGTGGATTCCGCGGCCGGGCTCTTCTGGCAGTTCCAGGGTCCGCCCCCCGCCGCATCCATCGTCAACTACGGCCGGATCCAGGCCGACTCCGGCGGGTCGTTGTTCCTGATCGCCGAGCATGTCGCCAACCACGGCGCCCTCTCCGCCCCGTCCGGCAGCATCGGGCTCTTGTCGGCAGGCCAGGTCCTCCTCAGCCCACGTCCCGACGGCCGGGGCCTCTCCGCCGCCATCGACGCCCCGTCGGGCACGGTCCGCAATCACGGCTCCGTCCTCGCCAATGCCGGGGCCGTCGCCCTCCGCGCCCGCGTCGTCAACCAAGACGGCCTCATCCAGGCCAATTCCGTCCGCCAGCACGAGGGCCGCATCGAGTTGGTCGCCTCCGACGTCCTCGCCCTCGGACCGGCATCGGGCATCGCGGCCCGGGGCGGGGCCGACACCTCCCCTTCCCCGGGTGGCACGGTCGAGCTGAAGGCCGGGCGCGCCTTCCACGATGCCCCAGGCTCCTCCATCGACGTGCGCGGCGGAACCTCGGGCGGCGCGGGCGGGCGGGTGGAGGTCTGCGCCCCGGACATGCCGGCCCTCCACTCGCGCATCGACGGGACCGCGCTGCCCGGGTGGCTGGGCGGCAACCTGTACATCGATCCGCAGGACATCGTCCTGGGCTACACCGGAACCGGATCCGCGGGGAATGGGATCGTCCCGCCCACCGCGCCGCCCGTGGCGGGCGCGCTCAACCTCGATGTCGGCTCCGCCTTCACCGGGTTGTCCCGCATCCATCTCCAAGCCACCCGGAACATCCAGCTCGCCGCTGGCACCCTTTGGGATCTCGTGGGCTCCACCGGCGTGTCCGCGCCGGGCTCCCGACTCCTCCTCGAGGCCGGCAACAACATCACCCTCGCCAACGGCTCCCGCATCGAAGCCGGGTCCGGTTGGTCCGTGACGCTCGTCGCCGGGCGCGACTTCTCCCAGCCCGACCTCGTCCGTCCCGGCGTCGGCAACGTTGCCCTCAACGGTTCCGCAGGCATCCAAGCCGCCGACGGGTCGGTCTCCGTGCTCGCCGGGAACAACGTCACCTTGGCGTCGGGCTTCATCCGTTCCACTGCGGGCGGCGACCTGTCCGTGCAGGCCTTGGCGGGAACCATCAACGCCGGCACCCGCCCCAACGGATTCCTGTTCCGCCCGGACGGATACCTTGTTGATCCCGACCTCGGCGGCATCTCCACGGCCAACGGTGGCGATGTCACCCTCGTGGCCGGCCAGGATGTCGTCAGCTCCCTTCCCGTCGCCGGCGGCCCCTCGTCGAACGGGGGCAGCGGTGCATTCGGCCCGGCCCCCGGCAATGTCACCATCCGCGCCGGACGCGACGTCCAAGGCCACTTCGTCCTCGCCCACGGCACCGGGACCATCGAGGCGGGACGCAACGCCGGGGCTGCAACCCGTCTCCTCGCGCTCAGCCTCGTCGATGGCTCGTGGAACGTCGCCGCCGGCCAGGACGTCCTCCTCCAGGAGGTCCGCAATCCCAACGGCATCTTCAACAACCTCGGCGCCTCCACCTCGCCCTTCCGCCATCGCTTCGACTACGCCGAGGACGCCTCGGTCTCGCTGGCCGCAGGCAATGGGATCCAACTCCGGGGCTCCGCCCTCCCGCGCTATGCCGACTCCTTCTCGCAAGGCATGACGCCCATCTACCCGGGCATCCTCTCCCTTCGCGCGGGCTCGGGCGGCGTGACCCTCGGCAACGACCTCACCCTCTTCCCGTCCCCCGTCGGCAACCTCGCCATCACCACCACCGACTCTGGGCCGCTCGTCGGCTCCAAGCCGGGCGACCTCACCCAGCTCGTGGTGTCCGACAGCGCTGCCCGGCAGTATCGCTCGTACGGCACGTTCGGGATCAACGACCACGCCCCGATCCCCATCCAGCTCGGGAACCCCGACCCCATCCAGGTCCATGTCTCCGGCGACGTCCGCTCCGTCCTCTTTGGCTTTCCTCGCGAGGCCCGGCTGACCGTCGGCGCTGACTTCATCAACTCGCGCTTCGAGGGCCAAAACCTGCGAGCCACCGACGTCACGTCCCTCGTCGTCGCGGGCGACATCAGGAATCGGAACGTCTTCACCTCCGTCCCGCTCGCTACCAAGCCCGACTTCTCGCCGTTCGAGCTTGGGCTGGTCTATCCCCCTCCCTCCGGATCGCTGGCCGGCGTGGAGTCCCTCTTCGCGTATGATGCCACGACGCAAACCCTGACGTTCCAAGGCCGCATGACCGGGGAGCAGCTCCAGTTCCTGCTCAACCTGCCCGTCCAAGCCTTCGACAACGCGGGCCAACCCCTCTTCCAAGCCAATGGCGAGCCGCTCACCCGGACCTTCCCGGTCCTGCCACCCGACGTCGCCCAGGCCCTGTACGACCTCAGCCAAAACGTGCCGCTCAATGCCGACACCGGCTATCGGGTCGGCGGCGCCGGAACCATCGTCGTCTCCGCCAACAACCTCGACCTCGGGGCCACGGCCGGCATCGTCTCCCATGGCCCCCGGGCCAACCCCGCCCTCGCGGCCCTCTTCACCCGCGGTGCCGACATCCAGGTCTCCCTCCGCGGCGACCTCGACATGTTCTCGTCCGCCATTGCCACGCTCCATGGCGGCAGCATCTCCGTCGTCTCAGACGGATCCGTCTCCGTCGGTTCCCGCACCTTCAAGCGCGAGTCCTCCGAGGCCCGCGGCATCTTCACCGTCGATCCCAGCGACGTCACCGTCGTGGCCCGTCGCAACATCGACGTCAACGGCTCCCGCATCGCCGCCTACGACGGCGGCAACGTCCTCGTTCGCTCCCTCGAAGGCAACGTGGACGCCGGCTCCGGAGCCAGCGGGGCTGCCACCGTCGAGAAGATCATCGTCGATCCCGTCACCCGGCAGATCCTCTCCTACGCCCCCACCATCCCGGGTTCCGGCATCCTCGCCACCACGTTCCCCAGGTCCCTCGACCCCGCCTTCCCGGCCTCGCAGTCCGTCGTGGGCGACATCACCGTGCAGACCCCCCGGGGCGACATCATCGCCAACGCCGGGGGCGTCGTTCAAATCCCCCTCAACGGAGTCGGCGCCAGCCAGGGTACCGTGACCCTCTCGGCCGGCACCCGCGACGCCAGCGGCAACGTCGTCCACGTCGGCAACATCGATGCCTCCGGCTCCGGCGTCATCGGGAGCACCGCCCGCCTCAATGCCAGCGGCGGCATCACCGGCCTCGTCTTCGCGCGCGAGAACATCGACCTCACCGCCGCCCAGTCCGTGAGCGTCACGGCCCTCGCGCAAGGCAACGTCAACGTCTCCGCCGGCGGCACCGTCTCCGGCACCCTCATCGGCGTCGGATCCGTCAACGCCTCCGGCGCCAACGTGGACGCCTCCCTCCTCTCCCAAAACGTCTCCGCCAGCGGCAACGTCTCCTCCGGCCAGGTCGGCTTCGGACAAGGATCGGCAGCCTCCGGCGCCGCCCAAAGCTCCGTCCAGGGCGACCAACCCGCGAAGTCCGCCGCGAAAGGCGCCCCCGAAGACGACCCGCGGCGTCGCAACGTCGCGTCTGCCACGGCCCCGCGCCTCACCCGGACCGTGGGGCGCGTCACTGTCATTCTCCCGCCCACTTCCAAGCCCAACTGAAACATCCCACCGAAGCCGTCCCCATGCTCCCAGCCCATCCCATCCTCGCCGCCGGCGCCCTGCAGTTCGCCTTCGACAAGGCCACCACCGAGGGAAAGATCACCATCGCGTCGCTGCTCCTGGTCTCGCTCTTCAGCTGGACCGTCATCCTGACCAAGGCATGGCAGCTTCACCGCGCCCGCAAGGTCGCCCGGCGTTTCTTCCAGGCCTACCGCACCACCCGCGCACCGCTCGACCTTTCCAGGTCCGGCTCCGACTTCGATGGTGCGCCCGCCTTTGATCTCTACGTCGCCGGGGCCGAGGAACTGACCTACCAGCTCCAAAATAACCCCGTCGATGTCCGCGGCGAGACGCGCATCTCGGCGACGTCGTTTGCCTCGGTCAAGGCCGCCCTCGAGCGAACCGCGGCGGAGCAGGCCCTTTCGCTCGAAAAGGGCATGATCGTCCTCTCCACGGCCGTGGCCGGCGGCCCCTTCATCGGCCTCCTCGGCACGGTCTGGGGCGTCATGGAAACCTTCTCGGGCATCGCCCGCGCCAACACCGCTTCCCTCACCGCCATGGCCCCAGGCGTCGCCGGAGCACTCATCGCCACCGTCGTCGGCCTCTTCGTCGCCATCCCCGCCATGTTCGCGTATAACTTCATGGTCACGTCCATCCGGGCCATCACCCAGGAATTGGACGCCTTCGCCACCGAGTTCGCCACGGCCGTCGAGCACGCCCACGTGGACAACCGCCCGATCGGCGAGGAGATCACCGCAGCCAACAAGGCCCTTGCCCAGGCCATCACCCAGGCCAACGAGGCCCTGCTCCAACGCCTCGCCACGTCCCTCGCTCAACGCTAACCCACGGCCCCCGCTCGCCTCCCACCCCGCTCGACCCGCTCACCATGAAAAAATGCTCCCAGAGCCATCATCACTCGCTCACGGAGCTCAACATCACCCCACTCCTCGACCTCGCCTTCGTCCTCCTCGTCATCTTCATCATTACCACCACGCCCGTCGTCAACGACCTCGACCTCAACCTTCCCCACGCTGCTCAACGCCAGAAGGATGCCCCCAGCAAGGCCAACTACGTCACCGTGGATGGCCAGGGCCGGGTGTTCCTCAACAAGCAACAAACCGAGATCGCCAGCCTCCACGGCCAACTCGTCGATCTCCGCACCGCCGACCCAGACCTCTCCGTCATCGTCCGGGGCGATGCCAAGACCCGCTACGAGCGCATCGTCGAGGTCCTTGACCTGCTTCAGCAGGCCAACGTGCTCAAGGTCCATCTCGCCACGGAACCCCTCCCGCCCGGGGAACGATGACCCCGCCGCCCCAACCCACTCCTTCCATTCCTCCCATGCGCCATCCCCCCGCTAGGAAGAAGCACGCCGCCAAGGTCAGCCTCGTGGCCTCCGCCATCTTCCACGTCGTGGTCATCGGCGCCCTCGCATGGTTCGCCGCCCGCGAGGGCTACCTCGGGAACCAACTGCGCACCATCGCCGTCTCGATGGCCCCCAAGCCCAAGCCGCCCGAGCCCGAGAAACCCAAGGAACCCGAGAAGAAGGCCGAGCCAACGCCCGAACCCAAGCCCGCAACAACACAGCCAACGACTCCTCCCCCCGCAACCCAGACGCCCCCACGAGCCGCGCCAGCCAACGCCAATGCCGCGCCACCCCCCGTCGCCCCGCCGGCCAACAGCCTGCCCGCGTTTGCCTTCTCCGACGGCGCCAAGGCCGTCGAATCCACCTCCGACCCCGTCCAACTCTACCGGGCCTTCGTTGAGTTCAGCCTCCGTTCCAAATGGCTGCGACCCGACGACCTCGATGACGGCGCCTTCTTGGCCGAGGTCGATCTCGCCATCGACCCGTCCGGACGCATCCTCGGCCACACATGGAAGTCCGGCTCCGGCAACGCCCGATGGGACGAATCCGTCCGGCGCGCCCTCGCCTCCACCACCTCCCTTTCCCGGCTACCACCCCGCGACTTCCCCACCCGCTTCACCGTCCGCTTCGACGTCGTCGCCGAGGCGGACGCCACCGGCGCGGGACTGGGGACGCCCTGAACGCCCGCGACGCAACCCCTGCGAAGCATGAGCCTCAAGAAGACATCCAAATCCGGGCACGGGACGCTCAACGAGCTGAACATCACGCCCTTGCTCGACCTGGCGTTCGTCCTCCTCGTCATCTTCATCATCACGACGCCGCAGTTGATGAACAACCTAGAGATGAACCTGCCTTCGGCCCAGAGCCCCGCGCCCACCAATGCCACGCCCAAGCCGCCAGGCCAGATCCTGGTGAGCGCCTCGGGCAATGTCTCACTCAACGGCAAACCCCATACCCTGGCCGATCTCCGGCCAGCCCTCGCCCAACTCAAGGCCACCGACCCCGAACTCGCCGTCGTCGTGAAGGGTGACCGCGCCGTGGACTACCAGCATGTCGTCTCCGTCCTCGACCTCCTCCAGCAACTCGACATCTCGAAGGTCGGCCTAGCCACCGAGGCCATCCCATAGCCGGAATGCTGCCGTTGGGAGGGAAGTGCTGGTGCCGCAGGTTCCTCCGCAGGACGGGGAGTGAGCGAGGCTTCCCGCAGACGCTGGATAACGAGCGAAGAACGAAGCTCTATGGGGGGAAGATCCAGCCATCCCAACCGACCCGGCTGAATCCGCCCGGTCCAGCCTCCTCCCACTGCTCCGGAGGTCCCCTCACGATGGGATTTCAGCCTCGAGCCCCGTCTTGGTCCTTCGACAACTCGCGCCAAAAGTCGGCAAGGGAGGCCGCTCGGAGGGCTAGTTGCGCTAACTGACGTAGCCGCGCCGGATCCGACAGGACCTCCACGGCCCTTGCCAACGACTCGTCGCATTCGCCGAAACGCGCGGCGAGCACGTCCAGGAGGAACTCGCGAGCCGCAGCGCAGCGCCCCTCTTGCCGCCCCTCCTGCCGCCCCTCCTGCCGGCCCTCCTGCCGGCCCAGCCTGCGGCCTTCCTCGATCCCCGCCTCCAACACCACCGTCTCGTACGGACTCCTCGACTTGCCTTGCATGCTCGCCTCCCAACTATTGACATCCTCCATCAAACCTACCTCCTCCTCCCTCGGCAACGCCAGCAGCCAGTGCACCACCCGCATCACCTCCAAGACCTCCCCACGCTCCAACCCTGACCCCATCAACTCCTTCACCAACGCAAGCTTCGCCGCGCGCCGCGCCCCAACATCCCCGCGCGTCCGCTG
>CAIYFP010000105.1 GCA_903925515.1 uncultured Verrucomicrobiota bacterium | reverse complement strand
CGGGAGAGCGACGCTGGCGCGAAGCGAGACACTGACTGTCGACACGAATGGGGAGGTGACCCTGACGGAGGCGACGCCCCTGCCGGCCGGAGCGCGGGTGGTGGGAGTGACGCTGAACCTGGAGTACAGCACCTACTGGTCGTGGGATGCGGTCTCCGGGTGCTACATGAAGCTGAACGGCGTCACCTTCGGTCCTTTGGGGTGGACGGGCTTGGGTACGAACAACGCGTGGGTGGCGCTGGAGCGGAAGTTTTCGGGAGAGTTGCCCGGATATAACGTCGGAGGCCTGAACAGATGGACGTTCGGATCGGCGTGGAATCCGACGAACCTGCGGAACATCACGCTGACGGTGTACTACGAGCTGGCCGGAACGCCGGCGCTTGATCTGGCGGGCACCGAGGACACGACGTTCACGTTCACGCCGGCGATGTTCGCCAACGCCTTCAGGGACGTGGATACGGCGGAACTGGCGGGCATCACGGTGACGACGCTGCCGGCGACGGGGACACTGAAGCTGGGGACGAGCGCGGTGGTGCCGGGGCAGGTGATAGCCGCATCCAATTTGGGGAACCTGAGCTACGAGCCGGCGCTGAACGAAAATGGGGCGAAGACTTTCACGGTGACGGCTTCCGACGGCTCGCTCTCCTCGGCGGCGGCCACGGTCCGGATCAACCTCGCCGCCGTGAACGACGCGCCGGTGGTCGCGGCTTCCTCCGGAAACACGGTGACGACCGAGCAGAATCCAGTGGTGGTGGACGCGGGTCTCACGGTGGCCGATGTCGACAACAGCACACTGGTCTCGGCGACGATCACGGTGAGCAGCGGCTATCAGGCGGGGCAGGATCTGCTGGGCTTCATCAACGCGGGAGCCCAGCTCCACGGAAACATCACCGGGTCGTTCAACTCCGCGACGGGTGTCTTGACCCTCGCTTCCGGTCAGGCCTCGGCGACTTTGGTGCAATGGCAGGCGGCGCTGAGGGCGGTCACGTTCAGCAATTCCTCCAGTAGCCCGAACACCGCCAACCGCACGATCAGCTTTATCGTGAACGATGGCGGGCTCCCGAGCGCGGCCGCCGCCAAGGTATTTGTTCCTGACTACAACCGGGAACCCGCCTTCACCACCCCGCCGGCTCCGGTCGCGGCCATCCAGGGAACCAGTGTCTTCCTGAGCGCGGTCGTCAGTGGTTGGCCGACGCCGGCGCTCCAGTGGCGGCGTAATGGCGTTCCCATCGAGGGCGCCACCCAGGCAGTCCTCGCCCTTCACGGAGTGATCCCGGCCGACGCTGGATCCTACGATCTGGTCGCCACCAACCTCTTGAAGACGGTTCCGTCCGCGCCCGTCGCCGTGACGGTCACCGCGCGACCGGGGGAATTGTTCGGGGCCGGTCTTTCGGAATACGGGTCGCTGGGCGATCTTTCGGCCCAGGGCGGCGTAGCCCGTCTGGCGAAGCAGCTTTGGCCGGCAGGAAGCGCCGAGGAGTCGGTGCAGGTTACCGCCGCGGGGCGGCATTCGCTCATCCTCACCTCGTCCGGAAAGGTTTACGGAATGGGGCATAACTTTGTCTCCGCGCTCGGCATCGCCTCCAACGCCGTGTCTTACCCGACGCCCGAGCTCATCCTCGACAACGTCCGTCAGGTCGCGGCGGCTCAGGACAACAGTTACTTCCTGCGGCGGGACGGGACGCTCTGGGGCGTCGGCACGACGCAGCAAGGCATGCTCGGCGAGTATTACCCGGGCGCCGGATCGGCCGTTCCCTTCCAGTTGGTTCCGGGGCAGTCCAAAATCATCGGCGTGTGGGCGGGTGGCGTGGCGGGCAACGGCGGGTGCATTTTCCTCACCCGCGACGGTCAGCTGTTCCTGCTGGGCGGACCCTCGGTCTATGCCCCGGTGCGCCTCGACGCCGGAGTGGTGGATGCTGCTCAGGGCGCGGGATTCCAACTGTGGGTGAAAGCCGACGGTTCCCTCTGGGCGCAGGGAAGCAACACCTTCGGCCAGCTCGGCACCGGCGG
>CAIYFP010000104.1 GCA_903925515.1 uncultured Verrucomicrobiota bacterium | reverse complement strand
GCCGGCAACCCCATGCACCGTGTTCAGCTCAGCCGGAATACCCTTCACCGCGCCCGAGGCGACGGCACCTTCGCCGAGATCGCATGGTTCGCGGGAATCGCCGCCACCGAGTGGTCATGGACCCCCCTCTTCCTCGACGTGGACCTTGACGGCTTCGAGGACATCCTTGTCACCGCAGGGCACGGCCGCGACGACATGGACACCGACCAAGGGCTCGCGCTCCAAGCCATGCGCAAGACCCGCCGCATGTCCCCCGCCGAGCACCTTGCCATGCGCAAGTCCACCCCCCCTCTCCTCGCGCCCCGCCAACTCTACCGCAACGTCGGCGGCACACGCTTCGAGGACTTCAGCTCCCCATGGGGCTTCAACCAGCCCGGCATCGCCCACGGCATGGCCGCCGCCGACCTCGACGCCGACGGCGACCTCGACCTCGTCGTCAACGAGCTCAACGCACCCGCCTCCCTCTACCGCAACAACGCCTCCGCGCCTCGCGTCCTCGTCCGCCTCAAGGGCCTCCCTCCCAACACCCAAGGCATCGGCGCCCGCATCACCCTCCATGCCCCGCCCCTCCCCCCCCAATCCCAGGAAATCATCGCCGGCGGTCGCTACCTCTCCAGCGACGACCCCGCCCGCGTCTTCGCCACCGCCCACGCCACCTCCAACATCCACCTCGAAGTCCGCTGGCCCTCCGGCCAAACCTCCCACCTCCAAAACATCTCCCCCAACTCCCTCCTCGAAATCCTAGAACCCTCCCCCCAAAACCATTCCACCCCGTCCACAAGGTCCACCCCGTCCACAAGGTCCACCCCGTCCACCCCCCCCTGGTTCACCGAACTCCCACTCCCCCACTCCCACCTCGACTCCCCCTTCGACGACTTCTCCCGCCAACCCCTCCTACCCCGCCGCCTTGCCTCCCTCGGCCCCGGCGTCGGCTGGCTCGACATCGACGGCGACTCCCATGACGACATCCTCGTCGCCCAAGGCCGCTCCTCCCCCATCGCCTACCTCCGCAACAATCGCGACGGATCCTTCACCCCCGTCCCCTCCACGCCCGCCCCGCGCGACCATGCCGCCGTCGCCGCCCTCCCCTCCCCCAACTCCCGCCTCCGACCCGTCCTCTCCTCCTCCAACTACAAGGACGACTCCAACGCCGCCGGGGGCATCGTGGAACTCGCCCCCGACGACTCATGGGAACCCACCCTCCGCGGCCCGTGGTCCACCCTTGGCCCCCTCGCCCTCGCCGACATCGACCTCGACGGCCGCCTCGAGGCCTTCGTCGGCTCACGCGTCCGTCCCGGCCGTTACCCCGAGTCCGACCCCTCCCGCATCCTCCGCCGCGTCGGCGGCGAATGGCGCCCCGACGATGCCCTCTCCGACCCGCTCAAGGACCTCGGCATGGTCTCCGGCGCCGTCTGGTCCGACATCGACTCCGACGGCTCGCCCGACCTCGTCCTCGCCATCGAATGGGGACCCTTGCGCGTGTTCCGCAACATCAAGGGACGCCTCGTGCCCCTCGACGTCGGCCTCGCCCCCTTCACCGGCCTCTGGAACGGCGTCACCGCCGGCGACTTCAACGGCGACGGCCTCATGGACCTCGTCGCCTCCAACTGGGGCACCAACACCCGGCATCGCCCCGAGCGCCTCTACTGGGGCGACCTCTCCGGCCAAGGCCACGTCGAGATCGTCGAGGCCGAGTCCGAGGCCGGGCGCTGGTTCCCCGTCCGCGACCTCGAAACCCTCGGGCGCGTCATGCCATGGGTTCGCGAGAAGCATCCCACCCACCGCGACCACGCCCTTGCCACCGTCGATTCCATGCTCGCCGGCAGGAAGGCCGCCCTGCTCGAAACCACCTGCCTGGAAACCAGCCTCTTCCTCAACCAACGCGGACGCTTCCTCCGCGTCCCCCTCCCGCCCGAGGCCCAGTGGAGCGTCGCCTTTGGCGTCAGCGTCGCCGACGCCGACGGCGACGGGCGCGAGGACATCTTCCTTGCCCAGAACTTCTTCGGGGTGCACCCGCAGGAATCCCGCAGCGACGCCGGGCGCGGCCTGTGGCTCCGGGGCGACGGCAAAGGGGGCTTCACCGCGATCGACGGGCGCACCAGCGGCGTCGAGATCTACGGCGAGGGACGCGGGAGCGCGCTGGGCGACTTCGACGGCGACGGCCGTGTGGACCTGTTGGTGGGCCAAAACGGATGGAACACCAGGCTATACCGCAACACGGGCAGCAAGCCCGGCCTGCGGGTGCGCCTCCAGGGCCCGCAGGAGGGCGGCGGAGCCTACGGCGCCGTCGTCCGCGTCGAGTACGAGGGCGGACGCCTCGGCCCGGCGCGCGAGTTGCACGATGGCGGCGGCTACTGGAGCCACGACTCCATCGTCCCCGTCATGGGCATCGACGCCGAGCCCGCAGCCGTCCGCGTGCGTTGGCCGGGCAGCAAGGAAACGCGCGTCGAGGTCCCGAAGGGCACCCGCGAGGTGAAGGTGGCAAGCGGCCCGTAGCGGTTGGCGGACGTCGAGGACCCGCATCCCGTGACAAACCAGCCGTCCTTCGCCTCAACCCATGCCTTTCTGATCCATCCATGACCGTCCTGCGCGCTCAGGGATCCCCTTCGAAGCCTCGGATGCCGGCATTTTTCATGAAGGGAGGCTCCCCCGGGCGCAGGAACGGGTTCTCCATGGTGGAACGTGCGTGCCTGTCGCCGGGAAGCGGACGTTATGACAAGGACTGAGGGTATCTCACCTTCAGACGGGCGCTTCCTGCCGAAGCAAGAGGATGCTTTTCGCCGGCAAGGGGCCTTCCTGGCGAAAAAAACCGCAGCTCACCTCGCAACGCCGCCCTTCGTGCCTTGGGGACGCGCATTTTTGGCGGGAGAAGCTGGTTCTTCGGCAAGATGGCCGCTTCCGGGGCCAAAGTGAGCGTTTGAGGCCTTCACGGACCTCTTTAATCGGCCCGTGCGGGTCCTCAGTGCGGCCTGCCAGAGCCGTGATGAGCGGAGAGGTAGCAGCCGATGGCCCTTGCGCCGGCAATGAAGCGGCGATGTCCGTTTGCGCTCAGGCCAACGTCCGGCAGCCCGGCCGGCGCGTCGTCCCGCAGCACCAGCACCGGGCATGACTGGTTGGCCTCACCCAGCAACGAGACGATCTCGGGACGCGGACGCCTGTAATCGACGTATCGGACCTCCACATGGTGCCGCAGGTCGGGGTAGTAGTGCAGCACCCCGTTGATCTCGGCGCACTCGGGGCAGTAGTAGGGCGCGCCGGGACCATCCTCGAAGTCATGGCGCAACAGGAACAAAACGTCGTGCTTCATCGACCCAACGTGCCCACGCCGGACATCTTGTGAAGCAACGAAATCGTCCGGGGCCGATTCAAGATTGATTCCCGAAGACACCCGGCGTGAAGTGACCTCATGTCCACCTCGTCCGCGCCGTATCCACGGGCATGGCTTCATGCGAGGGCCTTCACGCTCGTCGAGCTCCTCGTGGTCATCGCCATCATCGCCATCCTTGCCAGCATGCTCCTGCCCGCGCTCGGCAAGGCCAAGGCCAAGGCTCTCCATGCACGGTGCACCTCCAACCTCCGCCAGCTTGGCATCACCTACGCCCTCTACACGGCGGACTTCCGCGACCAATTCCCCTACTCGGGCCGGGACTGGCCGCAGATGGGCTTCGTCGATGTCCTGAAGTTGATGAACGCCTACATCACAACCAATGCCCGATCCTTCTACCTCTGTCCTGCCGACAAGGGCCGGGGCTTCAACATCGAGTGGGCGGTCGCGAACAGCTTCCCGATCCGCACCAACGAGCTGCTCTTCCCCTGCTCGTATTACTACTACAACCAGTTTTACCACACCGACGACAACGCCCAGCTCCGCATCCGCTCCGTCCCGGAGGTTCTCTCCCCGGCCAAGAAAGCCATCGCGCCATGCTTCGCCAGCAGCAAGGGCAAGTGGAACAACATCCAGAAAGGCACCGCCAGCTCCGGCCACGGCCCCCGTGGCATGTCCCTCCTGTTCGTGGATGGCCATTCCGAGTACGCCTTGTACGAGCGCCTCAACGCCCCCTTCAAGGATGGCTCCACCCTCATCTACAACCTCGACTGGACGATCAACGGCCTGCGCGGCCAAGACCTCAAGTGACCCCTGCCGCCATGGCGTCCTCCGCTCCGCCCACGGGGCCTTCCAACCTCCGTCTCCCGTTCCACGCTCCCATGATGAACGCCATCGCCCGCCGCCGTTTCATCCGCGCCACCCTCGCCCTGCCCGCCGCCGCACACCTCGGCTGCGTCGTGCCATCCCATTCCCGTCGGCCGCACCACGCGCGGACCCTTCTCTTCCTCGGCGACAGCATCACATGGGCAGGCAACTGGGTCGTCTTCGTCGAGTCATGGCTCCGCATCGCTCCCCGCACATGCCCGGCGAGGTCATCAACCTCGGCCTTCCCTCCGAGACCGTCTCGGGCCTGTCCGAGCCCGGCCATGCCGGCGGCGCGTTCCCAAGGCCCGACCTCCACGAACGACTTGGCCGTGCGCTCTCCATGGTCCGCCCCGACATCGTCGTGGCATGCTACGGCATGAACGACGGCATCTACTTCCCATGGTCTGATGCTCGCGGCCAACGCCACTTCGACGGCCTACGTCGCCTCCATGAGGCCGTCGTCGCCTCCGGCGCCTCCATCGTCCATGTCACGCCCGCCGTCTTCGACCCCTTGCCTCTTGCCGGGAAGACGCTTCCGGCGGGACACGATTCCTATCCTCAGCCCTTCGACGGCTACGACGGCGTTCTCGGCCGGTTCTCCGACTGGCTCCTCTCCCGGCGCAGCCATGGCTGGGCCGTCGTGGATGCTCACGGCCCCATGAAACGCTTCCTGACCGAGGGCCGCAGAAAAAACCCGGGCATGGTCCTCGCCGCAGATGGCGTCCATCCCGGGATCCTTGGCCACTGGCTTATTGCAAGGGAGCTCATCCGCCATTGGGGCGGCCCCCCGGGCCTTGTCCAATCGGACTCCCCGGATGCCGTGACCCAACTTCATCCTTCCGGCCCGGCCCTCGTCGATTTGGTGGCACGCAAGCAAACGCTTCTCCGAGACGCATGGCTTTCCCATGTCGGACATCTCCGCCCGGGCATGAGCAAGGGCATGCCCATCGAGCAAGCCATCGCCAAGGCAAAGGCCCTGCACGCCGAGCTTCGCCAGGTCCTCGCCTAGGCCGGACCGATGCAACGGGGATGCAGGGGATTGAGAGTCCGACGCTTCCGCGAGCCGGGGAGTGAGCGGGGTCCGGGCCCGTCGATTCGAAGGGGTGCCCGCCCGGCGGTCAAAATCCCGTTTCCGACGCGCCCCGGCGACGGCAGGGTGGACCGATGAAGGCACGGTTCATCCTCGGCCCGGCCGGCTCCGGAAAGACCCACCAATGCATTGCGGATGCGCGGGAGGCCTTGGCGGCATCAGGGCAGGGCAGGCTGCTCTTCCTCGCACCCAAGCAGGCCACGTTCCAGGTGGAGCGCCAGGTGCTGGGCTCCGGCGCCGTCGGAGGGTTCTCGCGCCTCGCCGTCTTGTCGTTCGAGAGGCTTGCGCAACAGGTCCTCGAAGACGCGGGGCTGGCCCGGGACCTCCTCAACGAGCAAGGGCGCACGATGGTGCTCCGGGCCTTGCTGGAGCAAAACGGCCCCCAACTCCGGCACTTCGGGAGGGTTGCCCGCGGCGTGGGTCTCGCCCGGGAAATCTCCGCGTTGCTGCGCAGGTTCCACGAGCACGGATTGGATGCGGGCACCCTGGAGCGATTGTCCGCCAAGGAATCCCTCCCCGACGTGCTCCGCGCGAAGCTTTGGGATGCAGCCTGCCTGACGCGGGGTTTGAAATCATGGCTGGCGGCCGCCGCCCTCGACGATCCGTCCGAACGGGCATGGAGGGCGGTGGACCTCCTGCTTGGCAAGGGTTTGCCGGGACAACGCTGGGAGCATGTCTGGATGGATGGCTTCGCCGAGATGACTCCCGCCGAGGTTTCCTTGCTTGCGGCCGTCGCCCAGCGATCCGACGTCGTCACCATGGCATTCTGCCTGGATCGCAGGGCGGCGGCCGCAGGAATGCCGCTATGGCGGGTGGTGGACGAGACCTTCCATGCCTGCCATGAGGCCATGGCGGCCGCCGGCAACGCCAAGGTCGAGGTCGTGGACTTGCAGCCCGCCCCGGGCCGCTCCCGCTTCGTCCATGGAGGCATCATCGAGTCCATCGAGCGTCGCGCGGGCGCGGGCGAATCGGCGGCGCTTCCAACCTGCGGCAGGGATGCCGCCAGAGTTATCCCATGCCGCAACCCGCATGAGGAGGCCGAGGTCGCGGCCCGCTGCGTCATCGACGCCGTCACGTCCGGGGCACGCTACCGGGACGTCGCCGTGTTGGTGAGGTCCCTCGAGGAGCACGGGCCCCTCCTCGAACGAACGTTCCGCCGTGTCGGCATCCCCTGCTTCGTGGACCGGCGGCATCCGCTCTGGCATCACCCGCTCGTGGAATTGACGCGGACCGCGCTCAGGGTGGCCTCGGATCCCGGTGCCGAGGAGGACTGGTTCGCATGGTTGAAGTGCGGCCTGCTCCCCGTGGAATCATGGGAGGCCGAGTTGCTCGAGAACCGGCTCAGGGCGTCGCGATGGGAGGGCAACCGGTGGCAAGACATCCCGGACGACGACCCCGGAAGGGACCCGGTGCGCGCCCGGACGATCGAGCCGTTGAAGGCCTTCTTGCGTGCGTTTCGTGAACCCAAAGGGCTCGACGGACCTTCGATGGCCGAAGCAACCCGCAGGTTGTGGTCCAACTTGGGTGTCGAGGCCCGCCTCGCATCATGGGACGCCGAGGCAGGCGGCGCCCTGCGGCACGCGACGGTGTACCGCGAGGTCTCGGCATGGCTCGACGAGGCTTCTCGCGCCTTCGCAGGCCACCCGATGGGTCCGGCCGAATGGCTGCCGGTTTCGGAGAGCGTGTGGAGCGGCCTGACGGCGGGCGCGGTGCCGCCCACCCTGGACCAGGTGTTGATCGGGGCCGTGGACCGATCAAGAAACCCGGACCTGGCATCGGTCATCCTTCCCGGGTGGGTCGAGGGCGGGTTCCCGGCCGCGCCTCCGGCGCAGGGCTTGCTCACCGGCCACGAACTCGACGCGTTGCTGGAGAAGGCCGGGGTTGGACTTGGCCCCACGCCTCTCGATCGTGTGCATCACGAGCACTTCTACGGATACGTCGCGCTGACGCGCGCACGGCGCGAGGTCGTGGTGACATGGTCGGCCGAAGGCATGGCGGGCGAGGCACGGGTCGCGTCGCCCCTCCTCCGTCGATGGCTCGGGGATGTGCCGACGGCGGATGGCGCCGAGGTGCTGGCACCCGGGGCAATCCGGCTCCGCCCCCCCTCTCATGCCCCCGGCGAGGCCTCGGGACAGGAACGGCTGCCGGCCGAGGCCGCCGCTGCCCTCTGGGGCGGGCGCATCGAGACATCCGCATCCGGCCTCGAAAGGATGGCCTCGTGCCGGTTTGCCTTCTTCGTCGGCCAGGTCCTGCGACTCAACGAACGCGACGAGAAAGCCGCCGATGCCCGCGAGGAAGGCTCATGGGCGCATCATCTTTTGTCCCGGTTCCATGAATCGCTGGCCGAGGAAGGCCGCCCATGGCGCTCCCTCACGGCCGCGCAGGGCATGCAACGCTTCCGGACCATCGCGCAAGAGTTGCGCAGGAAGGAGGGCATCGACCACGGGGGCGCCGCCGTGGATTTCGCATGGGTACGCGCCGAGCGCCAAGCCATGCAATGGCTACGCCATTGGCTTCAAGTCCTGCCCGACTGGCCCGGCAACCCGGAATGGGTCGAGGCTGCATTCGGCGAGGGAACAGCATGGGGCCCGATGGAATGGGCCGTCCCGTCGGGCGGCACCCTGTCCCTGCGCGGCCGCGTGGACCGCGTGGACGTGCTGGGCAGGAACATCGATGGCAGGCCGCGCGTGTGGATCGAGGACTACAAGCGAGGCCAGCCCCGCTTCAAGCTGGACCGGGTCATGGCCGGGTTCGACCTGCAATTGCCCCTGTATCTCATGGTAGCAAGCCGGGCGACGGAGGGCGTGCCAGCGGGCATGACCTACGCGGCCCTCCGCCCGGAAAGGCCGCGCTCGCGGCATCGTGAGGAGCTCCCAGAGGGCTTCTCTCATCAGCATCGGGGGCGCTTTGACTGGGAGCTCGTGCGCGACGCCGCCGGCGGCATGCCGGCATGGGAGCGACTGCCGTTCCGATTCAAGCTCAAGAAGGACGGAAAGCCATCCTTTGACTCGGACGGCGTCGCGGCGTCCAGCCTCAAGGACATCCTGGGGGTCGCCGCCGCCCGCGCCGCCGAGCTTGCCTCGGAAATGCTCGGCGGAGACATCTCGGTCGCACCCATCCCCGATGGCGCGAGGCTTCCATGCGACTCCTGCCCTTACAGGGGCGTTTGCCGAGTGGGCGCGGGCCTGTGACTTCATCGTGCCATGACGTGCATCCCCAACAACAGGGTTGCAAAACATCGCGATGTCCCAACGCTGCTCCCATGAAAGGTCGGTGGCTCAACGTGGCCATGGCAGTTGCCTGCATCGGGTTGTCGGCATGGATCTACCAAGTCCAAAAACAGGCCCAAGACCGGCGCCAAGCCGACGCCGCAAGGTCGGACCAGCTCTCGGCCGACCTTGTCCGGACCGAGATGAAGTTGCAGGAGCAGGTCAAGGTCAACGCATCCCTCGAAACCAACCTCGTGCGGCGCTCCGCCGAAGTGACGCTCCTGTCCAACAAACTCGCGTTCGTGGCCTCCGAGCTTTCGAGGACCGAGGGCGAGGCCAAGGCGGCCATGGAAAAGGCACGCGACGAAATCGCCGCCCGCCAACGGCAAGTCGATGGCCTCGAATCCGAGAAGGACGACCTCGCGAGGCGCATGCAGGAGCTCACCTCCCGCATCGGCTCCCTGCAGGGCCAGATCGCCGACACCGAACGGCGACTCGCCACGTCCGAGGGCGATCGCGACGGCCTGCGCAAGGAACTGCGACGGTTGCTCGCGGAAAAGGCGGCCCTTGAGCAACGGTTCAACGACCTCGCCGCCGTCCGCGACCAGCTCCGTACCCTCCGCGACGCCGCCTACGTCGCGCGAAGGATGGAGACCCTTCGCAATGGCGTCGTCAGCACCGACATCAAGGGAGCCCAGTTGCTCCAGGGAGGCATCCGCCGCGCCACGGCCGTCGCCCAAGAGCAAATCCCCGCCGCCTCGCTCGAGGCCGAAATCAAGGCGTCGGGCCCTGCCAAGGGCAAGTAGCCCCATCATCCCCGGGACACCCAAGTCCCCGCGTCAGGAGGAGGGAATCTCTTGATCCCCATGCCGATGGGCTTCGGCACGCTGCATGCCCACACGCCGTCGTACTGGAGGGGCGACTCCCGCATGGATTCGGGTGGGCTCATCCGACGAGACCTCCCCGTCCATCTGCCAGGAAGCCAAAGCCTTCCCAGCGTGTATCCGGTGGTCGAGGAGCGAAGCAACGACACCACCGGGGAACCGCGCGAACGTGAACCCCGGCATCCCGGCAGGGATGCCAGCACCGGGGGCGGGACTGGGCTGGCACCCCTCCAGGGTGCGGAGGGTGATGGGGATCGGTGACCGGTGGT
>CAIYFP010000103.1 GCA_903925515.1 uncultured Verrucomicrobiota bacterium | reverse complement strand
TCGAGCACGTCCACCTGCCCCACCGACCCCCGCAACGCCCTCTGCGTCTGGTCGAACATCGCGTACAACGCAAGGATCACGATGCTCAGGAGCCCCACCGAGACGAGCAACTCCACAAGGGAGAACGCACGCGGGCCGGCCCAAGGGATGAGAGGTTTCGATCGCATGGCTGGCTCAGAAAAGGATGAAGGGCTGGTTCGTTCGCCCGATGTCATACCGGTACGCCGGCCGCAGCGTCCCCATGAAGTTCGTCGTCAACACCTGCCGGCCCCCCATCACCTGCGAGCGAAACACCTTCCGGCTGTTGCCAGTCCTGAACTCGTTCCCCACCCGGAAAACCGGCCATTGGAACGTCAGGCTCAGGTCGTTCAACGACCGCTCCAGCTGCAATTGCTGGCGCGCAAGCAGGTTGGACTGGACAAGGTTCGTCTGACCGGCAAACGCGATGTAGGGCCGCGTCGGTGACGCCACGTGCCCCGGCACCGTCGTCCACCGCATCGCAAGGTTCGTCGCGCCATTCGACAGGTTCTCCACCGTCACGAGATATCTCAGCGCCGTCTCAAGCCGCCCGGGATCCGGCCTCCCCGTCCCCGCCCGGTAAGGCTTCTCGGTGAATGCCCCCCCCAGGCTCCGGAACTGCGCCTGCACGAAGTTCTCCACGACCCCCTGCGGCGTCAGCTCGTAACGGGGCATCGACATCAACGCCAACACCTGCCATGACGCCGTCAACGGAACCACCTCCCCCGGCAACGCATCCGAAAAGTTCGGCCCCCTGTAAAATTCAAGGCCGCTCACCGCCCCGGACCGCCGCCATATGATGTAGTCCACATGGTTCGTCAGGTCCGGGATCCCAACCGCCCCGCCCCGGATCGCCTCCATCAGGAACTGCGCGTCCTGCGCCACCATCGTGTCCTCGCGGTTCTGCCGCTGCACGTTCATGCCCGACGGCAACACGCCCATGATCGCCGTCAACGCCAGCCCGATGACCGCGATGCACAACGCAAGCTCCGTCAACGTGAACGCCGCCCGCGACCCGCGCCGCGCATGGTTCCGAGTATGCATCTTCATCACTTGGGAAGGTTCTTCACCTGCCGCGCGCGGCCCGTGAGATACGAGATCCGGACCAGCCCGTTCGTGTACCCGTACCGCGGCGCCTCCACCACGTCCGCGGGACCCGCCATCAACTGGCCGTCGGGCGCGCGCGGCAGCAACACCGACCCCGGCGCCACCCCCAGGACAAGGTCCGTCCCGGGCGGCACCGCGTTCCCCGCCGCGTCCCGCAGGTTCGCGTACGTCAGGTCCGACACCCGCCCGCTGGGATCAAACGCGATGAAGGGCAGCAGGGGAACGGATGCAAGCTCGTCCCAGATCTGGAACGGGCTCCCCAGCCGCCGGTCGTAGTGCTCGGAAAGCCGAATCCCCGGGAACACCAGCGGGAACGGAAAATGCGCCAGCCCAAGCCGATGCGGCCGCACCCCGACGGGAGGCCCGCCCGGCATCTCCGCCCCGGCGTACATTTCACGCGGGAAAATCACCCCGGACGGCAGATGCCGCCATTCCGTCAGGTACCGCGGGCGCTCCACCCCGGGCTGCTCCCCCATGCGCCGCGCCGTGTACAGGGCATAGCTCGCCCCCTGCCCGAAGATCACGTTGGTCAGGCTGTTCAGCGCCTCCGTCCGGAACGTTCCGAACTGTCCGCCCAATCCCAACAGGGGCCCTTGGTGCACCCATGCGTTCGTCGGCGCGAACACCATGAACACCGTGGAGCGGTTCTTGATCGCCAACTGCCGCGCCAGCCGCAGGTCGTCCATCAACTGCCGGTGACCCGCCGTGAACGCATTGGCCTGGCCAAACCCCTTGAAGGCCGGGACCGACACCGCCATCAACGCGCCGATGATCGCAAGGACGACCAGCAGCTCGACGAGCGTGAACGCCGCCCCTCGCCGCGTCCCCCGCCCCGCCGCCGTCCTCGTCGTCGATTTCATGCGTCGCCCCGGTTCGGTCCCTCGTGCGCTCGCGTCGCCCCTACTTCCAGCTGTAGAGGTTGTCGGCATTCGGCGTGCCCTTGGCCGTCTGGCCCGACGCCGGCCTTGCGAAGTCCACCTGGCCGTCCGTGCCCAGCGAGAACACCGCCACCGGCACGTTCAGGAACTCGCGCTCGCCCGGCGCGCCAAAAAACGGGTTCCGGACCTTGCCGTCGTAGTCGAGGTCGAGGATCACGACGTACGGGAAGCCAAACGGGTCGCGATAGACGCCGTCCTGCTCATCGACGCGGTCGGGCTTGCGGCCGGATTCCGAGCGGACCGTCAGGAAGACCTCCTGCTGCGGGTTCAGCTCGTTGCCCTTGTTGATCATCTGCCCGTTGATCGTGCGCGTCTCGCGCAGGAGGATCGTCATCAACTCCGCGTTCGAGATCTGCCATGCGTTGCCCGACGCGTTGCGGACCTGCGCGTAGTCCTGCTTGCCCTTGCTGGACATCACCTGCACGCCGTCCTGCACCGTCCCATACATGAAGTCCGGCCGCGCGTCCGTCACCGCCGCGCGCGTCTGCGCCGACGACGGCAGCCGGCTGTACTTCGTCTGGTACTGGCCGATCGCGCCCGCGAGGTTCGCGATCTGCGTCTGGGCCTGCTTCCGACGCGCGTTCTTCTGCACCGCGCCAATCGCGGGCAGCATCAGGCTGGCAAGGATCGCGATGATCGCGATCACCACCAGCAGTTCGATCAAGGTGAAGCCGGAACGTCGCAGGGCTCGGGATTTCATGTTTTTCACGGGGGTCACTCTGAGGGCTTGAAAACGTGGGGAACGATGGGATCGGGCTCGCTTCGCATGCCGTCGGCCGGTCAGTTCTTCCAGTTGCCGATCACCCGCTTCTGCCCCTTCACCACGATCTCCGCCCAGAGATCGTAGCTGCCGGGGTTGTGCACCGGGTTGCTCGCGTTGTACCGCCATGGGTTCACCCGCGGCGCCGAGGGGATGGGGGGCGGATTGCGCGGGTCGTTCGCAGGCCATGGCACCGGCACCACCAACACCTCGATGTCCGGGCTCGCGGACACCTCCGCATGCTGCGCCTCCTTGAAGTCCGCCCGAAACAGGCGCCGCACCTGGTTCGTCGGCGCCGCATTCACGAAGCCATCCCGGTTGAAAAACGCCCTCACATGCACGTCCGGGTCCAGCCGGTTCGTGGGCCGGTCCGTGTCGGCCAACGGCACGAAGTAGCCCCCCGCACCCACCCGCACCACGCCCACGCCCGTGAGCTCGTAAAACAACGGATTCAACGCCGCGTTCACCACCGGCATGCCGTCCGCCCCCGTCCCCGTCACGTTGTCCGGCGGATACACCCCGTGCTTGTCCTTGTAGGCGTCAATCAGCATCACCAGCTTCGCCAACTCGGACCGCGTCCGGCTCTCCCGGATGCGCGCCGCCGCCTGCGGCGCAAGGCCCACGAGCAACCCCGCGAGGATTCCCATGATGGCAATCACCGCGAGCAACTCGATCAACGTGAAGCCCCGGCTTCCCGCCCCCACGCCATGGCACGCGCTCGTCTTCATGCAGGCAAGAGCCTCATTGGACACTCGATTGGACCTAGCGGTCACGCATTTCCTTCTCCATTCGCTCGCTCAACCACTGCTTGATCATGCTCTGGTAATTGAGGTACCGGACCCGTGCGAGCCGCTTGATCCGTGCCAACATCCGCGGGTCCATACGAAGCGTGATCGTCACCGACTCCGCCCCGTCCGACGCCCCCGTTGCCGCCCCTTCCATCAACCGCAGGTCCACCTGGTGCTCCAACCAGTACGCCGCCTCCGTCTCCTCGGCATCGAACAGCGGAACCTCCTCCCATGTCGTGATGATCTCCATCCATGAACTCCACCCCGCCCTCAGGACCCCGCCAACGCATGATTCAACCGCCGTTGGTAAAAGTACTCCTCCTGCTCCGTGAACCGCCGCGCCACGATCACCCGGGCTACCTTCCCGTTCGTCCGGTACACGCTGAATACCCCAACCCCGGCCGCCGATCGCCCCAGGTTGAAGTACCGCGCCTGCACCGAAAACCGAGCCGAGTCCGGAAGCAACCGCACCGCAAACGGATCCTCAAACGACTCCTCGATCTCCATTACCGTCAAAGAACCAGCGCCCCCCAACGACGGATTGTTCCAGTCAAAGTCCATCTAAGTCATCTGTCACAGCCCGTAGTCATGGCATCGCCCATCCATTGTGAATACTTTGTATTTACAACGCGCAACCTTCCAATGTCAACACCCTTCCTCGGCCCTGAATCCCCACGTAAGAAGTTTTTCGGCTCACGGCTCCGGCCATGGACGCGGATGGAGTGGCCAACGGATGGATCCCAAGGACCCCATCCGTTCACCCTCTCCAAAAAGCCCGGGCATCCCCATGCAGGGGAATGACG